>VEQR01000129.1 GCA_018883125.1 Candidatus Kapaibacterium sp. | reverse complement strand
GTTCCACGACACACCGTCCTACTCATGAACAATCATCTCCTTGCGTGGATTCGCCGCGCACTCTCCTGCACTGTCTGCGCCATGCTGGTTCACATGCAGGCCTTCGGATTAGAGCTGACGCCCGAGATGCGTGCCCAGCTCCGTGCTGCGATCGAGGACATGCAGAAACGGATGAACATCAAGGGCGTTTCGGCTGCCGTGATCACGCAGAACGAGGCGCTACCGATCGTTGCGGGCGTGTCCTATGAAGGACGGCCGATCACGCCGGAAATGGCCTTCGGTATTGGTAGTGTGACCAAGACGCTAACGTCCACCACGCTGGTACTGATGCAGGAAAAGGGGCTCATCGATCTTGATGATGCGATCGGGAAATGGATTCCCGCACATCCGTTCATTGATGCGTCGATAACCGTTCGCGAGGTACTCCAACACCGAAGTGGTCTGGCAGACTTCTCAATGACGCAGGAGTATCGGACTGCCGTGCTGGCCAATGCCGGAAAAGTGTTCACACCGGAGGAACTCCTGTCGTTCGTTCAGAAGCCCCTTGCCAAGCGCAATACAACATTCAACTACTGTAACACCAATTACATGCTTGCCGGGATGATCATCGCGAAGATCACCGGTGAGAAGGTTGGCACGACGTATCGTCGGTTGATCTTTGACAGGTTGGCTATGGACAGTACGTTCATGGGTGTTGAAGACACCCTACCGGTGGAGGTGGCCGTGCGCTGGTTGGGTGCGCAGAGCGGACAGAATGTATCGATCAATGCGGCATTCAGTGGCGCGTGGACGGCGGGCGCCGTCTTTTCAACGGCGCGCGAGATCGCTACGTTTATGAGGGAGCTCCACCGTGGCAACGTTGTTGCTCCTTCGTCACTAGCAGAGATGCATGCCTATCCCGACACAAACGCCTACGGACTTGGGGTCAGACGTCAGATTCTTGCCGGCAATGTGGTTCTCGGACACACCGGCTCAATCCGTGGATATGAAAGTATCGTTCTTTACGTTCCATCGATCGACGTTGGCATATCAGTCCTTGTGAATCAAGGTCCATCCGAACCCTTCATGATCGCTGCCCGCATGATCGAGATCCTAACGCAGGAAACCTCGGTTGCGGACATCAACGATCAGCAAGGACTGCAGGTAACACCCAATCCTGCTGGTTCAGACATCATGATCACCGGCCTGCCGGCCGAACACTCCATCATGATGGTCGATGCTGCCGGACGTGTCAGCCATGAAGGGTCTAGTCTGCATGGTCACCGGATGGATGTTTCCATGCTTGCTGCCGGCATCTACACACTTGTTGTAAGCGGACCCACATTGCGCTGTGCAGTGCCCCTTGCCATCGTGCGATAGAGAGAGACATCACTCACAGCCAGATCATTGCCGTTCGCGTACCATGTGCTGTCTGGGCAACCACGAAGTAGACGCCGTGCGGCCATTCTGATGCATCAAGGTGAAGTGTTGCAACACTCAACTCTGATGTTCGCGTCCATTCAACATTCCGCTCGGTCATGATCGCTCCTACGGTTGTATAGATGCGAAGGCTTGTCGCGGAATCATGGGCGCTTTCCAGATCGATCGTGATCTGACGCGACGCGTCGGAGCGTACGAAGATTCCGAACGGCACAACCAGCACAACTCGACGCAGGGAGTGTCCGCAAACGTCGACGTCTATACTGTCTTGCTGACGACCAAGGATGCAGAGTGTATCGCCACGATTCGATTCGACGTACGAGTCGTACGAGGTTGAGATACTGGAATCCCCTGACAGAGCGCACAGAAACGGAATCGAGGTCGACATTCGACTTGGAATCAGCAGGTCATACGAGATATTGTTCCCATCGTGTACGGTTGTGAGCAAAGCTCGTCCGCGCATAGTTGTCCCACCTGTCAGGGGGCTGGCAGCCGATCCGACCAATCGCACACGATGAGAGATCATGCACTCGCACCGCGATGTTGTGTCGCGAGCAGTCACTGTTATGCGGAGCGTATCACCAACGACAGCGTCGGTTGGGATCTCCACGCTATGGCCGATAACCTGTTCGCAGATCGGTTCAACGAATCCTGTGGCGCCGGGTTGAGCGCCATTGGAGTTTGTTGGCTGACCAATGATCGTACCCGATGCTCCACCATCCACGCTGAACCGAACATTGCGCGCATCCTGCAGTAGTGCCGGCTCGATATAGGCGCGACCCCCGCCGCCACCGCCTCCCGGACCATGCTGGCCGACGGTTTCTCCGCCACGTCCACCGGATGCGTCGATGAAGATCGGATTCGACGTGCTACATGCCTCGATGCGCACAGTGCCCCCTCCTCCGCCTCCTCCTGCGCCATCGTTGCCGGCTTGACCCTGCACACCCGTTCCGCGCGCGCGAATGCGGGCCGAATCACCTGTGATCTGACGAGTTCGAATCATCACAATGCCGCCACCATTGCCACCGTCGGTGGCTACCGAATTATTCTGGTGACCTCCGCCACCCCCGCTGCCAAGAAAGAGACGCCCCTTGCCGGCGTCCACCAGTCGAAGCCCAGCCATGCCCCACATCCCCGGAGGATCACTACACGGGTACTGATTACCTCCCCGGCCACCACTTCCGCCATTACCGCCCCCTCCGCCTCCGGCATTGTGGGCATCGCCGCCACCGCCGCCGGAAGCCCATGGCGTGTGTCCGGAGGCACACTGCAAGTTGCGCAATAGGGGTGACTGCCCCTTCTGTCCGGTGCGCTGGCTTGCGGCCGGATCGCAGGGAATCACCAGACCGCATGCGCCTCCATCAAGAGAGCGTCTGCCTCCGGAAAAGCCCAAGCCGGACACGTCCACGTTCCCCCGCAAGTGGAGGATCGAGCTGGCATGGAGCATGATGACCCCACCACGAGCGCCGTTCCATGCCGATGTGGTGAGAAGCGAATCAACCACAATGGTATCTGCCGTAATGGGAACGATCAGCTGATAGATGTTGGTGCGGAAGTTCGTATCGAGTTCAAGGGGGTCGATATGCGTGATCGTATCGGCAGCACCAGAGACCGCTACCTCGAACACGCGTCCAGCGTCACCCAGAACCACAACGTCCGTGGAGTCCGATGATGCGGGAAATGTGCCCACCATGCACATCAGAACCGCAGAGCTGGTTGATGGCGAAAGGGGCGGAGTGATGCGCAGCGAGTCGACGGGAAGAACATTATCGAGGATCTGGACAGCATGACATTGGTCGATCGTCCCGCGCAGATCTCTGCGCTGAGCGGGCTGCGCCATGGCCGCCGTCACCGCCACGAAACTCAGGACGATGAAGCGGAAGAACTTCATGAAGACCTGATGATCGAGAGTATGTTCTCGGCAACCGTCAGCCAGGAGTGTCGCTTCCGGATGTCTGGGGCTGTGGCCAGGGTTTGGCGAGCGATGTGTTCGTTGCCCAGCACATGGAGCAGCCGCACGGCGAACTCCGTAGGATCATCGCTTGAGACGAGCGCGCCTGTTTGTCCGGCCTCGATCATCTCCGGCATGGCAAAGTCATTGCGGCCAATAACCGGAACGCCCCCTGCCAAGGCCTCCAGCACAGCAATGCCGTAGGCCTCGAAGCGTGATGGCAGTGCAAGGACATCCGCCTGACGCAGCTCCTTCTGCACGCGCTCAAGAGGCGCGTCGCCAATGAACTCAACCCATGTAGGGGGCTCATCCGGCAGGGGCCATGCGGTAGGGCCGGCCACAACAAGTTGGATGTCCTGACCCGATAGCTGACGAGCCTGATTCACACCGGCTACAACGATATCTCCGCCCTTGCGGTGAAAATGCCGCCCGACAAATAGTACACGACGGTATGATCGCTCTAGACGTCGGGCGACATCATCATCAGTGGGAAGTTCCGACGCCACGTTGATGCCCGCGCCAACAACATGCACACGATCGGCAGAGATCGCGCCCGTGGAGATCACGTGCCGCGCGTTCCACGCGCTCATTGTGAAGATCCCCGAGAGCGTTGCATACGTTGAACGCTCCATCTCTGTTCTGGCTCGGAGGATACGCATGGGGGGAATGTCACGGACATCGGCCATCACACCGTGCTGTTCGTAGTATTCGATGAACTGACCCACACTTTGGTCTTGATAAACGTACTGCGGTACATCTAGAGAACCATGTTCGCCGATCGTGAGCACGGCGTCGCACGCGTTCCCGGCTGCTACAGCACGGGCAAGTGCGGCATGCCTCATGCGTGCCATCGCAGGGGTCCACGAAGCAATGCTCAGCAGCCCCGTCGGGTGAGGTCGTGCATAGGTGAGCTTGAGTAGTCGCTCCCCGATGGGTGGAAGGATCAATGGGAGATCAACGACCTCCGCCCCCTGAACCTGCATGAGAGCGTTCAGCAGATGATAGGGCGTATGCGACCACGTCCGACGTCGGTCGGTTCGATCCCACTGACATGCAAAGCCCAACCGCATCACTGCTCCTTTGGAAGATCGCACTCCGCGGCAAAGCTACGGACTGCCGGGTTGTCCGTAGATTCACCGCATGAGTGCACAGGTCATCGCGCTGTATCGGTTGAAGCGGA
>VEQR01000128.1 GCA_018883125.1 Candidatus Kapaibacterium sp. | reverse complement strand
TCCTCGGCAACGATCTTCGCAGCCTCAGTAATGGAGTAGTAGAGTTTCTTGATTGATTCCTGCATAGGGCAAGATACGGCTGAGTTTCGGAGGTACGGAGGTACGGAATTACGGAATTACGGAATTATGGAATTATGGAATTATGGAATTACGGAATTACGGAATTACGGAATTACGGAATTACGGAATTACGGAATTACGGAATTACGGAATTACGGTGGGTCTCTCGTCTCTCGTCTCTCGTCTCTCTCGTCTCTTGTCTCTCGTCTCTCGTCTCTTGTCTCTTGTCTCTTGTCTCTCGTCACTTGTCTCTTGTCTCTTGTCTCTCGTCACTCGGCACTTGTCTCTCGTCTCTCGTCTCTTGTCTCTTGTCTCTCGTCTCTCGTAACTCGTCTCTCGTCTCTTGTCTCTCTTTCCCCGGGCCAATGCCGGGGCAGATCGTCATTCCCGCGAAAGGCCGTGGGTTGCGGGAATGCATTCGTTATGAGGATGGATCCCCGCATTCGCGGTGATGACGCGCCCAGCGGGCGAAACTGCGTCTTGCCCCAGATGTAATGCGTCAATTGGCAGCGTAACCAATGTAGACACCGTCGTCAGTGGCAATCAGGAGTGACTGCTTGCATGTTCTGTTGCGGCTCACAAACTTCATGTCCCAGACAGAGCCCGGAGCGTGATTCCACGGAATGGCACCACCAACAATCCTAACGTTGTCGGTGTGCACATCGACGCAAGCAACAATACCTCTTCCAGTAACGTTGCGGAATTCCGAAAACCCTCCGATGAATATGTGCCGGCCACTCTCGCACTCTGCCATGGCCCAGATATTGACTCCATGAAGCCACGAACGCGTCCATGATCGCCCACGATCGCAGCTCTGGAATAAACCAGGTGCCTTGCTAGTGCTGTCAAACCCAGCTGAAATTGCATAGAACACATTATTGTCCTCGACAGATGCGGCAATGCGGGGAATCTCATAGTATCCATTCGGAGCAATCACCCCTGTGAGTTCGACTTTTCGCGCCGGAAGTGCGACTCGTAAAAGCTTGCCGTATTTGCAACCGAGAACAACATTTTCAGGGTCCTCACTGCTGGTCGCAATTGAACAAATCGAGCCGGTGTGGCCGGTCATTGATGAACTCCATGTTTTGCCCGCGTCGTCGCTGTACTCCAATTCGCCACGGCTGAAGTTTCCCGCTACCAAACGGACACCGTCGCCGAAGGGTATCGCCTTGAGGCATTCACCAGCGTAGTTTGTCAGGTAACTGTCGTGACGACGGACAACGCTCCACGAGTTCCCTCCATCCGTTGAGCGATACACCCCCTGCATCAGGATCCCCGCTGCATAAACGGTAGCAGGATCTCGGGGATCGAAGACAATGTTCGTAATGCGGCCCTGCGGGTTTGATGTATCAACCACAAGCGTACGGACGATCTTCCTGCGTTCAATACTATATGTCCGGATCAACCCACCTTCCACGGCATACCAGACAGTCGATGGGGCATGCGGACATACCGACAGGCAGAAAGCAGCAAGCGTATCGACAACCATCCAAGCGATCGATGAGTCGAAAAGACACTCGTTCATGCATCACCGACGGACTCGAATAGGAAGCACGTGAATGCACTTCTGCCCGGCAATGCGCATCAGGAACTGACCTGCAGGTATGCGCGTGGTCACTGTGTACCGACTGCCTTCCAGAGAAGCCTCGCAGTTCAGTCCGTCCGGGGCGGCATCCCGCCCCAACAGATCCACCAAGGTGATCTTCGGCTGAAAACAGCACTGCGGCAGACCGATGGTAATGGGCTGCCCCTCTTCAGCAGGATTAGGATAGACCTCCGCTTGTCCGGCATCAATGGGCACAGACGTGTCCTCATTCACCGTTGTCACGAGGTAACTCTTAGGGACCAGAAAGACGCCGCGACTACCCGAGGATATCGCAACGTACCTGTCCATTTCGACGGCCTCAAAGACCTTTGTTCCAAGATCGATCTCAACAGGCGGCGCTTCGGGTACGGCTCGATACAGCTTGTCCGTGCTGGCCGTGAAGAGGGCGCTCATGCCTAATGTGGTAAGACTTGTAACGTCAGATAGAAAGGAGTCGGAGGTCGGACAGCGTGACGCCATAGTGTCGGCGAGACGCATCATCACGATGGATGGAGCCACGTAGCCAAGCATTCCGAGATCTTCAGCTAAGAAAAAAACAACCGTTGAGTCGTTTTGACCGGATGCGATCATTCTCGTCCTTCGGCCGGCAGTGGTGCCTCGAACAAACCTCCAGACCGAATCGGTGTACTCATAAAGTCCTTCGTTCGCTCGATCGTTCAGAGTAGGAGAGATCGACGACGCCCATGCAAGAATACGTCTGCCAAAAACCGTTACGCCCGAGACATAAAATGGTTCTCGTAACGTATCAGTCACGGTGTGAGGCCATCCATTGAGAGCGAACGTGTCGGTTGTATTTGTGGTGAGATTGGTTTTGATCACGCGCTGATCAAGTGCCCAAAACAACTCGTTGGTTTCTTCATTCAGTGAAGCTGAGTTGATTAATCCAAGGGATGATGTGGTCAGCAGGGTATCAACGCCGGATGCCGTGATTTCGACGACTCGGCGAAAGTCGGTGACGATCATTCTCCGTGCCAGCTTTGATCGATTTTGACCGAAACCAGCAACGTAGGGGGTGCGCGATACTGCCGAATCATAGCGAGACGCGCCGGAGCTGTCAAATCGGTACCAACCGTGCCGAAAGACCTGTGCTAGGCCCCAGCCTCGCGTGCATATCACCTTGAGGACAATCGGGTACTGCGTTAGAATTTCGAGAGGAACAACCTCCCCGTTATCCAAATAGATACGGACATTTTTTCCGAGGCCGAAGAACAAGATGCACCTGCGACCTCCATCGTAGGATGGAGCTATCCAAGGCCTGGAATCAAAAACATTGGCACCAAGATCAAAGGATCGAACGATCATACCATCACGAAAGACCAGCGCCGTGTATCGGCCTGCTTGTTCAACCATTGCCAGGATCGTGTCACTATCCGGCCATGCAACAGCTGTTCTGATCAAGGTATCACCGCTCACTAGGTACCTTCTAGGCTTTGATGTATCACCCGGCCTTCTGCCGAATCGAATAAACTCGCTTCCATAACTACTAACGACTTCGTTGTGAACCAGTATACTAGATCCCTCGATACGCTTCATCGTTCCGTCGGGTAGAACCTCGTAGTAGGAACTTCCAGCCATACCCCGTATGAAGATCCGCCCTGCTTGCGAAACTTGGACGACGAGTATACTAGGCGATACCCTGGCCGAATCGTAGGTGAGTTCAAATTCCGTCCAGCTGTCTCCATTGTTGGTACTTCGGTACAGGCCTGTGTACGAGGAGTCATAGGATTCCAGCCCAATGCCGGCGTACAAGGTTCCGTCTGGGCCTACGGCAATCGCAGGAGCAGAAGCCCGTGCGGCGCCTACGGGACGAATGGTCTTCCAGATGCGGTTCGATATGTCATAACGGTATAGTCCGTCGCGCCCTCCAGCAACAAAAACGTAGTTGCCGTCGATCGAGAGCTTCGCGGCTTGAGCATAGCTCACTTTTCCGTTAGATAGGAATGGTATTTCAACAGGCGTCTGATAGATGTCGCCGCCGTCTGAGACCATGATACTCATACCACAGATCACGCGGCGTCCGCCGCGCTCGTCGTATCCGATGATGGTTGTCGGAAGGTCGATGGGTACCTCCTGAAACGCCCATGCCTGACCGCATAAAGTAAACAGCACGAACATCAGCGTTCGACATCGCATGATTCCAGCGTCCAGCCGCTGCAGGTCGATGAGATTATTGAGCTTCATCGCGTCAGTCTCCAAAGTACCTTGTTGCCGCGTGTAGAGCAATCCGGCTGGAAATTCTCCAGACAACCGTCCGATGTGCACTTACTGTCAGGACCACAGCCGCGCAGTGTGTCTTCGAATTGATCAGTCACGTGTTCTGCAACAATCGCCTGATAGATAACATTGTTATCCTTGTCTCTACCCCATACCCCCCCGTTGCCCACCGCAAATGCATGAACGCAGAATCGGTCACCACACGAAGTGAGGCACCAATGCTCGAGATTGGTTTTATCCCAGAAAAGGCACGCGGGGAATGAGAACACCCATTCATACATACCACCGGTTAGCGGCGGCAATCCCATTTTGCATGGATTCTCACACATGAAATACTGCAGAATCCCTTCCATAAGTTGCTGACGTAACGCTCTCGGTTCCAGAGGCTCTCCCCACCTTGCGTGGTCCAGCAGCTTTTCTTTTGAAACGCGGATACATGTAATGGCAGTCTCGCAACTAGCTTGCACAGGAGTAGTAACATAACGGACACAGGGTGCTCTTCGAACGCGACAGCAATAGTGAACTTCAACTTCAACTACCGCATCTATCAGCGCAAGATATACCTCGATTGGTTTGTCTGTTTTACCCCCACCAATCCACTCTTCCGGACATCTCGTGTACGGCGGGCTGCTCTGGATATCGGGGCACCTATAGGTACACTGACAGCTCGGCACTTGGGGTGTTA
>VEQR01000047.1 GCA_018883125.1 Candidatus Kapaibacterium sp. | reverse complement strand
TCCCCTGTGACATAACCAAAATACTCTGTAAAAAGTTACATAATCAGAAATGATAGTACGTACTTATTCACATGGACTATGTGCAACCCGGCCCTAAACAGATGTGCGGGAATAAGCACAGGATCACCCGAAACGGACGATTCGTATAGACATCTGCCATCAAGTGAAAACACGGAAACACGATCATCTGAGCTGTAACCAAGGTGGGAGACGACAATGGTGTTCGTTGTGCGATCGTGGTGTACTCGTGGTTTGTCTTTGTCGTCGAGATCTACCACACTTGTGGCAGTGAACGAAACGTGCTGCGTGATGCGCCGACCCGATGTTGAAACGGCAACAACGTTGCCGCTGGCGCTCGCCCGTTTGTCGCGATGACGCATAACGAGCACCGAGTCGCGGCGTTCCCAGTCGATATTGATTGGATCATCAAGATAGAGCATGGCGATCTCAGAGCATGGCGTGCCAGACGAGCTGACCAAAGCAATGGCAGAAGCAGAGTCCGTAGAAATATTTACTAAAAGGCTAACCGAGTCTGCGCAGATGTTGCGCAAGTCCATGCCGGCAATGGATCCGTAGATGCGTCCAAGCTGAAATCCGTCCAGCGACCCATACGTCCAGCAACAGAAGGTTCTTCCCGAATCCGCGGTGATGGTGTATGCTCCATGCGGAAGCACCAGGCGCATGGTCGTAAAGGGGCTACCTGTAATGGCACTGTGCTTGCCCCATGCCGAAGCGGCAATGCCATTGATGCGAATAACGGGAAGGTCTGCAGTGCGAACGGTAAGTGAGAGTGCGTTGAATGTTTCTGAAAATGTCTGGAGTGTTGCATGATTCGACCACCGATCAGTTCCCGGCACTGTCATGAGAAGGGGCATTCCGGCGTCGGTGGACGGATCATCTTCCGGGCGCACCGTCTGCGAGGTGATGTGTCCGTAGGACTTGCCATACTGGGCGCACAGCGTCGGACGCGACGTCTGCCATAGCGTAGATTGTTCGACGCGTGGACCCATCCACGAAGAACCACGGCTGAGAATTGCAACGGTGTCTGCAGTGCCGGTGGACGTAATGCGCATCACCGCCGTTGAATCCTCGAGCGCCACAAAACGCACGACATCACCACGGTCATCTCCAATTCCCTGATCACGAAGATCCAGGCCCCGCTCTCGCGTCGGCGTATAGATCATCGGCACCGTCACAAACTCCGTTCCACCCATCGTTGCCGGAAGCATTGCGTCCTGGAGGTTGCCGCGGCATCGGTTCGCAGATCGTGCATACGGACCCGTCATGGGAAGTCCGTCGGGGTAGGCAAGGACGGCGGCCTTGGCATGACCCGAGATCACGCCGACAGGCTTTGTTGCAGTGATAAGCAAACCGGTTGGATCCGATGTGGTGTTTCGGTACGAGGCGGTGTCGATACCTTCCTTCACAAGCCACCACTGTCCGGCATCAAGTGTTGTGTCGATTACACCACGGATAGTTTGCACCGTCACCTTCGTACCGTTGTGTGCTGCGATGATCAGTCGTTGCGCAGAAGAATACATCAGCGACGCACTGTCAAGACCATGGCGGTCTGTCCACCACGCAAATGGTCTGTAAATCGTGCCCCAGGCCGTCACCGGCAGGTGCCATGACTGCTCGCCGTTACCAAGCATTACCTGACGAGACACCACCGTGATCGGTCGGTCGCTTGTGACATCAACAACGGTTGTAACCGGTAGCTTCACCTCGAATGGAACATTCGGTTCCACTGCGAACACACGCGATCCAACGGCAACACGGGCCCCTTTTTCAGCGGTGACGATGATTCTGTATGAGCTATCGGCAAGGGGCTCTCCGGGCGCTCGGTCGGGGTGGAGAAAACCCACAAGGAAATGCGTTCCGGTGGTCAGCTGTTGCTGGGGTTGCTGGGCGTGCGAGGGTGCCGAAAGGCAGATAGCCATCATAACGCCGACGAGGGTGCAGATGTGACGTTTCATACACGGTGAAGATAGCGAACATCGGTAGTTTGTATGCGCGATGCAGAGAGGTTCATCGCCGTCACCAATCAATCCGAGATGCTGCCATTCGTTTCACCTGAATTCATTGCCTTTTTACAGCTGCGTTTCTTCATCGCCGTCGGCTGGCACATGCAGGCACTGATCGTCAGCTGGTATGTCTACTCATTGACCAATGACCCGCTGTGGCTTGCGCTCATCGGACTGGCCGAAGCCATTCCGGCCATTGGAATGGCGTTGCCGATGGGGTACGTTGTAGACCGGCTTGACAAGCGTCGAGGTATTCGCATCGCTGTCAGCATGATTCTTCTTTCCGCCATCGGCACGGCCTACCTGCTACTGCCTGAGAGCCGACAGGATTGGGGTGTTCCCGTAGTGCTGAATGGACTTCTGGCGATGATCGTTATCAACGGGGCCGCCCGGGCCATCTACGGACCGTCGATGTTCAGTTCGCTGGGGCGTATCGTTGGACGCGAGCACATTCCCCGAGCCTCAGCGATCAACAGCGCCGTATGGCAGGCCGCGATGGTCAGCGGTCCAATGGCAGGGGGCTTGCTTTACGGACTCTTCGGCCTACAGACGGCCGCCGTCACGGTGATCTGCCTTATGCTCATCGGTGGTCTTGGTGCGCTCAGGGTTACCCCCAAGCCCCCTGTCGAGCATCAGTCCGGGGGATCGATGCGCGAGGACCTCACAATGGGGTTGCGATTCATCTTTTCTCGTCCGGTAATTGTTGGGGCTCTGTCGCTAGACCTCTTCGCCGTGCTCTTCGGGGGCGTTGTGGCTCTACTTCCGGTGTTTGCTCGAGACATCCTGCACACCGACGAATCCGGCCTTGGCCTTCTGCGAGCCGCTATGGGAGTAGGAAGCATCATCACAATGACCCTCGTTGCCTGGCGTCCGATCGGTCGCGACGCCGGCCGCCGCCTGCTCTGGTCTGTTGCCGGGTTTGGCCTCTGCATCATCGCCTTTGCCCTTAGCAGCTCCTTCTGGCTCAGTTTCGCTCTACTCGTTATTGCGGGCGGTCTTGATGCGGTGAGCGTCGTCATCCGCCACACCATCCTGCAGCTAGCCACACCCGAAGAGATGAAGGGGCGCGTGGCCGCCGCCAACACGATGTTCATCTCCAGCTCCAACGAACTCGGTGCCGTCGAGAGCGGCCTCGCCGCCAAGCTTCTCGGCACAATCCCCAGCGTCATCGCCGGCGGCATCATCACCCTGCTGGTTGTGACCATTGTAGCCGCAAAGAACAAGCCGCTGCGCCAAGCGCGGATCGAATGACGAGAGACAGGCCATTGATGTAATAGCCCCGGGCCTTGGCCCGGGGAAAGAGAGACGAGAGACGAGAGACGAGTGACAAGTGACGAGAGACAAGTGACAAGTGACAAGAGACAAGAGACAAGAGACGAGAGACGAGAGACGAGAGACGAGTAACCTAAAACCCAAAACCTAAAACCTCACACCCAAACTCGAATTTCTTCGTACTTTTGCGGTCTTTGCCGCAACAGGCCTCCGGTCTTCTAGCTGTGATAGCCGGTTGTGAGCAGAGCAAGCACGTACATTAAACTCACAACATCGGTACACTGCAATGGCAGACCTGTCGAAAGTTCGCAACATTGGTATCTCGGCGCACATTGACTCCGGGAAGACCACGCTCTCTGAGCGCATTCTGTTTTACACCGGTAAGATCCACGCGATCCACGAAGTTCGTGGCAAGGATGGCGTTGGTGCCAAGATGGACTCGATGGATCTCGAGCGCGAAAAGGGCATCACGATCCAGTCGGCTGCTACGTACTGCACGTGGGGCGAGTATAACATCAACCTGATTGACACTCCGGGCCACGTGGACTTCACCGTTGAGGTGGAGCGTGCTCTGCGTGTTCTCGACGGCGCTGTGCTTGTGCTCTGCTCGGTTGCCGGTGTGCAGTCGCAGTCCATCACGGTGGACCGCCAGATGCGCCGCTACAGTGTGCCACGTGTTGCCTTCATCAACAAGTGCGACCGTTCGGGTGCGAACCCAGACCGTGTGGCCGCTCAGCTCCAGGAAAAGCTGGCGCATACGCCGGCCTTTGTGACGTATCCGATCGGACTCGAAGACAAGCTCGAGGGTGTGATTGACCTTGTGAACATGGAAGCCCAGTACTTCGATGGCGAGGGTGGAAGTGATGTTCGCAAGGCTCCGATTCCTGCTGACATGATGGACAAGGCCAACGAGCTGCGTCACAAGCTTATCGAAACAGCCGCCGACTTCGACGACACGCTGATGGAGAAGTTCCTCGGTGACGAGCCGGTTGGTGCCGAAGAGCTCAGCCGCGCCATTCGCGTTGGCACTCTTTCGATGAAGATGACGCCGGTCTTCTGCGGTTCGGCATACAAGAACAAGGGCGTTCAAACCCTTCTCGACGGTGTCGGAACGTTCCTCCCATCGCCAATGGACATCAAGAACGAGGCGCTTGATCAGGACAACAACGAGCAGAAAATGGTGCTCGACAGTGATCCTACCAAGCCCCTTGTCATGCTGGCCTTTAAGCTCGAAGATGGTCGCTACGGACAGCTCACGTACATGCGTATCTACCAGGGTACCATCAAGAAGGGCGACTCGATCATCAACATCGCCAACGGTAAGAAGGTAAAGGTTCCGCGTCTTGTCCGTATGCACTCGAACGACATGCACGAAATCGATGAGGCATCAGCCGGTGATATCGTGGCAATGTTCGGTGTGGACTGCGCCTCGGGTGATACGTTCACGGACGGAAACGTGCGCTACACCATGACCTCGATGTTCGTGCCGGAGCCGGTGATCGAACTTGCCGTGTCACCAAAGGACAAGGCTGGCCAGGTGAACTTCTCCAAGGCCCTCAACCGCTTCACCAAGGAGGATCCGACCTTCCGCGTGATGCGCGACGAAGAGTCCGGCGAGACCATCATCAAGGGCATGGGCGAGCTCCACCTCGACATTTACATCGAGCGTATCAAGCGTGAATACAACACGGAAGTCATCGTCGGTCGTCCGAAGGTGGCCTTCCGTGAGACCATCACGCAGCGCTCCGAGTTCAACTACACCCACAAGAAGCAGACGGGTGGTTCGGGTCAGTTCGGTCGAGTAGGGGGCTTTATCGAGCCGCTTCCACCGGATGCGATCGAGAACTACGAGTTTGTGGACGACATCGTGGGAGGCGTGATCCCTCGCGAGTACATCCCTGCTTGCGACAAGGGATTCCGTGAGTCGGTTACCGAAGGTTCGCTCATTGGCCAGCCGGTGGTGCGCGTCCGTGTAACCATCAACGACGGTGCTACGCACCCGGTTGACTCATCAGAAATGGCCTTCAAGACCGCGTCGATCATGGCTTTCCGCGAAGCGTACATGGCGGCAAAGCCAACCATCCTTGAGCCGATCATGAAGCTGGAAGTGTCGGTGCCGGAAGAGTTTCAGGGTACTGTCATCGGCCAGATCAACCAGCGTCGCGGGGTGATCATGGGTACGGATTCCGATGCCGGATACGTAACTGTGGACTCTGAAGTGCCGTTGTCGGAAATGTTCGGGTACTCCACAGACTTGCGTTCCGTAACGCAGGGCAAGGGCGAATTCTCCATGGAATTCAAGAAGTATCAGCCAGTGCCACGCAACATCCAGGACGAGATGGTCAAGGAACACCAGAAGAAGCGCGCCGAAGGGAAGTAAGCCCACGTTTTTGGTATTTCCACACGAACCTCATAGTTTTGCCGGCTCTCTTGGCGTCTGGCTCTGCCTGGCGCCTTCCTCCGTCTGAAAAACAAACCTTCAATTTTCGGCACACAACAATGCCAACGATCAGTCAACTTGTCCGCAACGGACGTCTTGCCATCACGGAGAAGAGTAAGTCTCCGGCGCTGCAGGCTTGCCCGCAGAAGCGCGGCGTCTGCACACGTGTTTACACAACCACACCGAAGAAGCCGAATTCGGCTCTCCGCAAGGTTGCCCGTGTGCGTCTTTCCAATGGCATTGAAGTGACCGCCTACATTCCTGGCGAAGGTCACAACCTTCAGGAGCACTCAATCGTGCTGATCCGAGGTGGCCGTGTGAAGGATCTGCCGGGTGTGCGGTATCACATCGTCCGTGGTTCCGCTGACACGCAAGGCGTGGCAAATCGTAAGCAAGCTCGTTCAAAGTATGGCGCGAAGAAGCCAAAGCCAGGAGCACCAGCTGCACCGGCTAAGAAGAAGTAAGGAGAACTCATGCGTAAAAAGCGTGCAGAAAAGCGGCGGACTATGCCTGACCCACGATTCAACGACGTGATGGTCGCAAAGTTTGTCAACAACATTATGCTGCAGGGCAAGAAGAACGTTGCCCGTAAGCTCGTGTACGAAGCACTCGACATCGTTGGCAAGAAGACTGAGCAAGATCCGATTGACGTGTTCCGCAAGGCCATTGTCAACGCCTCTCCGGCGATCGAGATCCGTCCTCGCCGCGTTGGTGGTGCCACCTACCAGGTTCCGATGGAAGTCCGTGAGGAGCGTCGTGCTGCTCTGGCCATCCGTTGGATCAAGAAATACGCTTCGGAGCGCCGCGACCGTTCGATGGCATCCAAGCTCGCCAGTGAGCTGCTCGCAGCGGCCAATGGTGAAGGGGGCGCAATCAAGCGACGTGACGAAATGCACCGCATGGCCGATGCCAACCGTGCATTTGCCCACTTCCGCTGGTAAGACCTCTGTTCGTTCTTTGAAACTTTACCGACGTACAACGACGACAGCATGACGCGCCCCGTCTCCATTGATCTTGTCAGAAACATTGGCATCATGGCTCACATTGATGCTGGCAAGACAACTACGACGGAGCGCATTCTTTACTATACCGGCGTTCTGCATCGCATGGGCGAAGTTCATGAAGGCACGGCCTTTACGGACTACATGGAGCAGGAGAAGGAACGCGGTATCACGATCACCTCGGCAGCTGTATCATGCAGCTGGAAGGGGAATACGATCAACATTATCGATACACCGGGGCACGTGGACTTCACGGCCGAGGTGCAGCGATCTCTTCGAGTTCTCGACGGTTCGATCGCCTTGTTCTGCGCCGTTGCTGGTGTAGAGCCTCAGTCCGAAACCGTTTGGCATCAGGCGAATCAGTATAGCGTTCCGCGAATTGCCTTTGTCAACAAAATGGACCGCATCGGGGCGAACTTTCCCCGCGTTCTGGAGATGATGCGTACTCGACTCGGAGCCAATCCGGTGGCGTTGCAGATCCCTCTCGGTGCCGAGGACATCTTCCAAGGTGTTATCGACCTCATTGATCGAGTGGCTATCATCTTCGATGAAGAAAACGGTGAGCATTTCGAAATCGGCCCGATTCCTGACGATATGCGTCAGCAGGCAGACGAAGCTCGATCCATTCTTGTAGAGGCTGTTGCTGAGCAACGGGACGATCTCCTGGAGAGGTACCTTTCTGGCGACGAGATCGCACCTGATGAGTTGCGACAGGCTATTCGGCAGGCAACACTTTCTCTGGATATCACACCAGTCTTATGCGGCAGTTCATTTAAGAACAAGGGCGTTCAGCAGCTACTCGATGCAGTCGTGGCTTACCTTCCATCGCCCAATGATGTTGGCGATACGGCCGGACACGACATTAAAGCTCATGAGGTTGTTGTTACTCGTAAGCCCCTTGACTCAGAGCCCTTTGCAGCGCTGGCGTTCAAGATCATCACTGACCCCTTTGTTGGGCGCTTAACGTTCATCCGGATCTATTCCGGTACACTGACGGCGGGTGAGCAGATCTTCAACATCACCAACGACAAAAAGGAGCGCGCAGGAAAAATCCTGCGAATGAGTGCAAACAAGCGCGAGGAGTTGGAGGGGGCATTTGCCGGAGACATTGTTGCCATCCCGGCCATGCGATTTACGCGTACAGGCGACACACTGTGTGACCCAAAGCACCCCATTCTGTTGGAAAGCATCACGTTCTCAGATCCCGTTATCAACCAAGCGGTTGAGGCGCGGACGCTGGCGGATCAGGAAAAACTGACGGAATCCTTACATCGGCTCTCTGAAGAAGATCCGACGTTTCGATTTCATACGGATGCAGAATCCGGACAGATCATCATTTCAGGCGTTGGTGAGCTCCACTTGGAGATCATCGTCGACCGGTTAAAACGAGAATTCAACGTCCCCGTTAAAGTGGGGAAACCTCAGGTCGCCTACCGAGAAACGATTACTTCGGCGGCACGTGCGGAAGGCAAGTTCATCCGCAGTGCTGGTGGGAAAAATCAATTCGGCCAGGTCACAATTGAGGTACGACCAAATGACCCTGGAAAAGGTCTCGAGTTCGCAAGCGAACTGGCACCAGAGACACTTCCAGAGTTATACGTCAAGAGTGTAGAGAAGGGCTCACTAGAGGCCCTTAAGGTCGGTCCGATCGCAGGATACCCCATGATTGATATCATGGCCGTCCTTGTCGATGCGGCATACAATGAAGAAGACGCAACGGAAACGGCTTATGCCGTTGCCAGCTCGATCGCAGCGAAGGATGCTTCACGATTGGCGAACCCAATCATCATGGAGCCTGCCTTCCTCGTCGAGGTTGTCACGCCCGAGGAGTATGTGGGCGAGGTCATTGCAGACCTCAGCTCGCGAAGCGGAATGGTGCAGGGAATTTCCCAGCGCGATATTCTGCAAGTTGTGACGGCTGTGGTGCCGCTGTCCCAACTATTCGGCTACGTGACGCAGTTGCGATCGCTCTCGCAAGGGAGGGCCTCGTATTCCATGCAATTCCATGGATACGAAAAGGCTTTGAAGCGCTCGTAATTCTACGAGTCATCCCTGCGACAGTGCGCGCAGCGCGCCCGCCAAAAAAATATTTTGGTGTCGGGATGGGCTGTGCCTTGCATTTACGTCGAAAAAGTTTCGTAGCTTTGTTTTCTGTCCTCGAAAGCATGTACGCTTTTGCATGGCAAGAAGACAGGACGATAATTCACAGGCAACAATCGTTTTTCTTCACACCTCACTCTAGGCAATCTGAGGAGTCGGCACAATGGCCAAAGAGAAATTTGAGCGGAACAAACCGCACGTAAACGTTGGTACGATCGGTCACGTCGACCACGGAAAGACAACCCTTACAGCAGCCATCACGATGTGTTTGGCAACGAAGGGTCTTGCTCAACAGCGTTCATTCGATTCGATCGATAACGCTCCTGAAGAGAAGGCACGTGGAATCACGATCGCCACAGCTCACGTGGAGTATGAGACGGGCAACCGTCACTATGCGCACGTGGACTGCCCAGGTCACGCTGACTATGTGAAGAACATGATCACGGGTGCGGCCCAGATGGACGGTGCTATCCTCGTGGTTGCCGCAACAGACGGCCCGATGCCACAGACGCGTGAGCATATCCTGCTCGCCCGTCAGGTGGGCGTGCCTCGTATCGTGGTGTTCATGAACAAGGTTGACATCGCCGATCCGGATCTGGTGGAACTTGTCGAAATGGAAATTCGCGAGCTTCTTAGCAAGTACGAATTCCCTGGCGACGAAATCCCGATCATCAAGGGCTCGGCACTCAAGGCTCTCGATGCAGCAGCAGGCGGCCAAGGGCCAGATGCGGCAGACATGCAGTGCATCTTCGAACTGATGGATGCTGTTGACAGCTACATCCCAACGCCAGTTCGCGATGTTGACAAGCCTTTCCTCATGCCGGTTGAAGACGTGTTCTCGATCACAGGTCGCGGAACTGTTGCTACCGGGCGTATCGAACGCGGTATCGTCAAGGTGAACGAAGAAGTCGAGCTTGTTGGCTTCGGTCTCCAGAAGAAGACCACGGTTACGGGTATCGAAATGTTCCGCAAGCTTCTTGACGAAGGTCAAGCAGGCGACAACTGCGGTCTGCTTCTGCGCGGTGTGGACAAGGAAGAGATCGAGCGTGGCATGGTTATCGCCAAGCCGGGATCGATCACACCTCACCACAAGTTCAAGGCTCAGGCATACGTTCTGACCAAGGACGAAGGCGGACGTCACACGCCGTTCTTCTCGAACTATCGTCCACAGTTCTACTTCCGTACAACAGACGTTACGGGTATCCTCACGCTGCCTTCGGGTGTTGAGATGATCATGCCTGGCGACAACGTTGACAATCTGGAAGTTGCGCTGATCACACCGGTAGCTATGGAAGAAGGTCTCCGCTTCGCCATTCGCGAAGGCGGTCGCACAGTCGGCGCCGGCGTTGTTACGGCAATCATCGAATAAGAAACAGACAGGTTAAGACACGCGAGGAGGGCGTCAAAAACCCTCCTCGTTTTTGTCTCCGAACGAACCTCCAAGTGGGAGATTTCCGGGAGAATTACTGAGTGGCAACGCAACGCATTCGCATCAAGCTTCGCTCGTACGATCACAATTTGATTGATCGCTCGGCTGAGCGAATTGTACGGACGGTTAAGCAAACCGGGGCAGTGGTCTCGGGCCCTATTCCTCTGCCAACTGAACGATCGGTGTATACCGTTCTTCGTTCACCGCACGTCGACAAGAAGTCACGTGAGCAGTTTGAGGCCCGTGTGCACAAGCGCGTGATCGACATCTTCAGCAGCACGCCGAAGACGATCGACGCACTGATGCGCCTCGAGTTGCCGGCCGGTGTTGATGTGGAAGTGAAAGTCTAGGGAAAAAGGACAATGAGCGCAATCCTCGGACGCAAGTTGGGTATGACCAGCATCTTCACAGAAGATGGAGTCTTCATTCCGTGTACGGTAATTGAAGCAGGTCCATGCCCAGTGGTCCAAATCAAAACAAAAGAAAATGACGGTTATGATGCGGTGCAGATTGGCTTTGAGCCGATCGCTGAGCGCAAGGTGAATCGTCCGCAAGCCGGACATTTCGCCAAACATGAGCTTGCACCGACGCGTCACCTCAAAGAATTCCGTCAACTGGTCGATAAGGTGAAGAACGGCGACATCGTTACGGTGGAATCGTTCACAGCCGGCGACAAAATCAAGGTCTCGGCGACGAGTAAGGGCAAAGGCTTTCAGGGCGTTGTTCGCCGTCACCACTTCGGTGGTGTTGGTATGGCAACGCACGGTCAGTCAGACCGCCCTCGCGCTCCCGGATCAATCGGATCGTCGTCCTACCCATCGCGCGTTTTCAAGGGAATGCGCATGGCCGGACGCATGGGAGGAACGCGAATCTCGGTTCGCAACCTCACCATTCTTCGTGTGATGCCAGAACAGAATCTGATCCTAATCAAGGGCAGTATCCCTGGCGCCATGAACTCACTTGTTGAAATTGTAAAGCTCTAAGAAGAACACTACCATGACAGTGGACGTACTCACAAAGGACGGCAAGAAGGCAGGCTCGGTAGAGCTTCCGGAAACCGTCTTCGGCATCGAGCCGAGCGAGCACGCGATGTACCAAGCGGTGCGCGCGTACTTGGCCAACCGACGTCAGGGAACGCACAAGAACAAGACGCGTGCTGAAGTTTCGGGTGGCGGTAAGAAGCCGTTCAAGCAAAAGGGTACCGGCGGTGCACGCCGCGGTACGAGCCGGTCGCCGCTGATGCCCGGTGGAGGTAAGATTCACGGTCCAAAGCCGCACCTCTACACGATCGAGCTGCCAATCAAGGTTAAGCGTCTTGCTCGCAAGTCTGCTTTGACGTTGCGCGCTCGTGAGAACAACCTCGTTGTTGTTGAGGATTTCACGCTGTCGGCTCCAAAGACACGCGAAGTAGCTACGATGCTCAAGGCCGTGAACCTCGAAGGTGCAAAGGTCCTGGTGCTTCTGCCAAACGCGGATGAGTCGTTTGTTCGCTCTGCGCGTAACATTGCGGGTGTGTCAACATTCCCTGCTGACAAGATTTCAGCGTACGACGTGCTGAATCACGGCAAGCTCCTGATCTTCAAGAGTGCAATCGACACAATCGCGAAGTCGTTCGGTGATGATGGAGGTGCACAATGATCAGTGTGTTGCGCAAGCCCCTTCTCACTGAGAAGGCATCAAAGGTTGGACACCAGAACCAATACGTGTTCGAAGTGGCTCCGGAAGCAAACAAGCTCCAGATCCGCCAGGCCATCAAGGCCATGTTCGACGTAGACGCTGTGAGCGTTCGGACGGTTCGGGTTAAGGGTAAGGTTAAGACACGTATGACGAAGCGTGGCATGCAGGTTGGTCGCACGAACCTGAAGAAGAAGGCCTACGTCACGCTCAAGCAAGGACAAACGATCGACATCGTTTCCGGCGAAGGTAACGAGGACTGATCGCTCTCCCAGACAAACTGAAGCAGAATCATGGCAACGAGAAATCTTAAACCAATCACGCCGGGAACGCGCTACTACAGCATCAGTACCTTCGACGAAATCACAACGTCGAAGCCTGAGAAGAGCCTTCTCGAGCCGATCAAGAAGTCCGGTGGACGCAACAACACTGGTCGTGTCACATCACGTCACCGTGGTGGCGGACACAAGCGGATGTATCGCATCATCGACTTCAAGCGCAACAAGATTGGCGTTGAAGCAACGGTAAAGACGATCGAGTACGATCCAAATCGTACGTGTCGTATCGCGCTTCTTGAGTACGCGGACGGAGAAAAGCGCTACATCATCGCACCAGACAAGGTGAAGGTTGGTCAGAAGCTGATGAGCGGCCCAACGGCTGAACCGAAGGACGGCAACGCCCTTCCTCTGAGCAAGATCCCTGTTGGGTACTTCATCCACAATATCGAGATGCGTCCAGGCAAGGGCGGACAGATCGCTCGCTCGGCCGGCACGGCAGCTCAGTTCGTTGGTGTCGACGGTACGATGGCTCAGGTGAAGCTCCCGTCTGGCGAGATCCGTATGATTCCTGCCGTCTGCATGGCAACCATCGGCGTGGTCAGCAACGGTTCGCACGAGAACATCAGCTACGGCAAGGCCGGCCGGATGCGTTGGTTGGGCGTTCGTCCACAGACGCGCGGTATGGCAATGAACCCGATCGATCACCCGAACGGTGGTGGTGAAGGGCGCTCAAAGTCGGGCGGTGGACGCAAGCATCTGCGTAGCCCATGGGGTCAGCTTGCCAAGGGGCTGAAGACTCGCAAGAAGAAGAACAAGTCGAATGACATGATCATTCGCAAACGAAACGCGTAATCACGGAATCGGGAGTTAGGAATCCATGCCACGTTCACTCAAGAAAGAACCTTTCGTAAGCTTCAAGCTCACGAAGAAAGTGGATGCGCTGAATGATGCGGGTAAGAAGACCGTGGTGAAGACCTGGTCTCGCGCCTCGACGATTTCGCCGGACTTCGTGGGACACACATTCGCCGTGCACAACGGTAACAAGTTCATTCCGGTGTATGTAACGGAAAACATGGTCGGTCACAAGTTGGGCGAATTCGCTCCAACGCGCACGTACCGTGGCCATGCCGGCAATCGGAAAGATCTCAAAACGGGTAAGAAGTAAGGACGTACGATGGAAGCACGTGCTATCAAACGCTACAATCGATCCTCACCGCGCAAAATGCGTCTGGTTGTCGATCTGATCCGTGGGAAGTCTGCGCAAGAAGCGCTGAACATCCTGCAATTCTCTGACAAGGCTGCAGGATCTGTTGCAGAGCTGACGTTGAAGTCAGCTATCAGCAACCTGACGTCGAAGGATCAGGGGATCGATCCTGAGTCGATCGTGGTCAAGGAGTGCTTTGTTGATCCGGGGCCGACCATGAAGCGGATCTCTCCGGCGCCGATGGGCCGAGCCTATCGCATTCGTAAGCGCTCGCATCACTTAACCATCATCGTTTCGACGAAACAGTAAGCGGAGTCAAGACACGTGGGTCAGAAGACAAATCCAATCGGGCTGCGTCTCGGAATCATCCGCCAGTGGGAAGCCAACTGGTTCGATGAGAAGAACGTCGCAGACAAGCTTCAGGAAGACATCAAGGTCCGTGAGTACATCAAGCAGCGTCTCAAGAAGGCTAGTGTTGCTCGCATCATTGTTGAGCGTACGGCCAAGCAGCTTCGAGTCACGATCAACACTTCACGTCCAGGTGTGATTATTGGTCGCTCGGGTAAGGACATTGCGCTTCTCGAGGAAGAGCTTCGTCGGATCACGAAGAAGGACGTCAAGGTTCTGATCAGTGAGATCAAGCGTCCGGAACTCGATGCGCAGCTCGTTGCCGACAACATCGCCGCGCAGCTCGAAGGGCGAATCTCTTTCCGTCGAGCGATGAAGAACGCAGTTAGTAGCACGATGCGTGTTGGTGCCGAAGGCGTTCGCGTTATGTGTTCGGGCCGTCTCGGCGGTGCGGACATGACGCGCCAGGAACAGTACAAGGAAGGTCGCGTTCCGCTGCATACGTTGCGTGCGGACATCGACTACGCACAGAGCCGTGCAGAAACCGTTTACGGTTCGATCGGCGTCAAGGTGTGGATCTGCCGTGGAGATGTCTTCGGCAAGCAACAAACCAAGGAACAGTAAAGAAGTCAGGCAGAAGGCAACGACATGCTTATCCCAAAACGAGTAAAACACCGCAAGACCCAACGAGGCCGCCGTCGTGGCAAGGCCTACCGCGGATCAACGGTAGCATTCGGTTCATTCGGACTCAAGGCTCTTGAAGGGGCCTGGATCACGAACCGTCAGATCGAATCTGCCCGTATCGCCATTAACCGTTACCTGCGCCGTGACGGTAAGGTGTGGATTCGGATCTTCCCGGACAAACCGGTGACAAAGAAGCCCGCAGAAACGCGAATGGGTTCTGGAAAGGGTAATCCGGAGTTCTGGGTAGCAGTGGTCAAGCCAGGTCGGATCCTGTTTGAGATCGATGGAGTAACCAAGGAACGGGCTGAAGAAGCTGTGCGCCTTGCCATCAACAAGCTTCCGATCAAGTGCAAGTTTGTTCAACGTGTCGATTTGGAGGCCTGAGATCATGAAGGCACGCAAAGCAGCAGACCTACGGGCGCTGACGACGGAAGAACTCGCGTCGTTCCTCAACGAAAGTGTCGAGAACATCACTCGCCTTCGTTTCCAGCTTGCGCTGGGGCAGCTCCAGGATTCAGCTAGTATCAAGACGCTTCGGAAGGATATTGCTCGTCTCAAGACGATCCTTCACGAGCGGAACACCAACGCAAATTGATTCGGAAGACGAAAATGTCAGAAGAAACATCAGGAACACCAGCAACCACAACGCGCCGCAAGGTTCGTGTTGGCAAGGTTGTAAGCAACAAGGCCGACAAGACCATCATCGTCAGCATTGAGCGCCAGGTAGCGCACCCGCTCTATCGCAAGTACTTTAAGCAGACGACGAAGGTCATGGCACACGATCCAAACAACGAGTGCAACATTGGTGACACTGTGAAGGTCATCGAGCACCGTCCGCTGAGCGCTCGCAAGCGCTGGGCGCTGGTGGAAATCATCGAACGTGCGCAGTAAGGGAGACCAACAATGATTCAAGAAGAAACAAACCTTGTTGTAGCCGACAACTCCGGTGCGCGTAAGCTTCGTTGCATTCGAGTGCTGGGCGGCCATGGCAAGCGTTACGCTTCAGTCGGCGACATTATCGTCTGCTCGGTCAAGGCAGCTCTCCCATCGGGCGCTGTTAAGAAGGGTGAGGTAGTTAAGGCGGTGGTTGTTCGCACGAAGAAGGAATTGCGTCGTCGTGACGGATCGTTCATACGCTTTGACGAAAACGCCGCCGTCGTGATCAATAACAATAACGATCCTCGTGGCACGCGCATCTTCGGGCCGGTTGCCCGCGAACTGCGTGAACGTGCATTCATGAAGATCATTTCGCTGGCACCAGAGGTACTCTGAGGTAGATGATGAAACTGAAGATCAAGAAGGGCGACGAAGTCGTCGTAATCGCCGGAAAGAACCGTGGTGCGCGTGGACGCGTGTTGATGGTACAACCATCTGCTATGCGGATTCTTGTTGAAGGTGTGAACATTCGTAAGAAGGCCATGCGTCCTTCTCCGAAGTACCCCAACGGCGGTATTGTTGAAATGGAAGGCCCGATCCACTATTCAAACGTGCAACTGGCCGACAAGGTAGATTCATCCACGCGTCGCACTTCTTCAAAGCCAGCAGCTAAGCCAGCTGCCAAGGCAGCGAAATCCAAGGCGAAGGCGAAGGCTGAATCCGAAGAATAAACTGGACGAATGACGAAGGAATCCCTCTACCATGGCTAAGACAACAACAAAACGCGATCAATTCAAGCCGGAAGGCCCGCGTCTCGAGGACATCAGCGATGTCCGCGTGCCGGCACGTCTTCACGCGTTTTACAATGAAACAGTTGCGCCGGCTCTCATGCAGCGTTTCAACTACTCGAGCGTCATGCAAGTGCCGCGTATCGAGAAGATCGCCATCAACATCGGTGTTGGTCAGGCCACACAGGATGCAAAGCTTCTGCAGTCGGCGGTCAACGAACTCGAGATGATCGTCGGTCAACGTCCGGCTGTCTCCCGCGCTCGTAAGTCGATCGCGAATTTCAAGCTTCGCGAAGGTATGCCCATCGGTGCTCGCGTTACGCTTCGCCGTGCGCACATGTACGAGTTCCTCGATCGATTCATCAATATCGCCGCTCCGCGCATCCGCGACTTCCGCGGTTTTTCGGACAAGAGCTTTGATGGTCGTGGTAATTACACGATCGGGATCAAGGAACAGATTATCTTCCCGGAAATCGACGTCGACAAGGTGTCGAAGATCCAAGGCATGGATATCACGTTTGTAACGTCTGCCAAGACCGACGAAGAGGCGCACGCACTTCTTCAGGAGTTCGGTTTCCCATTCCGTAAACGCGACTAAACAGAACAACGAGAACACCTCATGGCGAAGACCTCAATCATAGCTCGCAATACCAAGCGAATTCGTTTGGTGGCCAAGTATGCCGAGCGCCGTGCTGCACTGAAGGCAGCCGGTGACATGGTTGGCCTGCAAAAGCTGCCACGCAACAGCTCTCCAACACGTGTCCGTAATCGCTGTCTGATGACGGGCCGTGGCAAGGGTGTCTATCGGAAGTTTGGCCTCTGCCGAAACATGTTCCGTCTTCTTGCTCTCGAAGGCAAGATCCCCGGAATGCGCAAGGCAAGCTGGTAAAACCAACGTCCTTTTTTGAACACGACCAACGACGACGAATTATGCCAGTCACAGATACAATCGCCGACTTTCTGACGCGCATCCGCAATGCGTCAGCTGCAAAGCACAAGAGTGTTGATGTTCCAGCATCAAACTTGAAGGTAGCCATTGCGGAGATTCTCAAGGACCAAGGTTTCATCCAAGACTTTTCAAAGTCAGAGGATGGCAAGCAGGGTGTGCTGAGCGTTAAGCTCCGCTACTACTACGGTCAGCCGGTCATTCGTGAGATCCACCGCGTCAGCAAACCTGGACGTCGCATTTATGCACCCGTAGAACGGTTGCCACGCGTGCGCAACGGCCTTGGCGTTGCAATCATCTCTACGCCACGGGGCGTGATGACGGACAAGCAGGCACGCCGCGAGAATGTTGGCGGCGAAGTTCTGTGCACCATCTGGTAAGAAGAGAAGCAGGAGCAATACATCATGTCACGAGTCGGAAAAAAGCCAATCACCGTTCCAAGCAGCGTCACTGTAAAGTTTGACGGCGGCGTTTGCTTGGTCAAGGGGCCAAAGGGAGAACTCTCCTTCACCATTGATGCGTCGATCACGCCACAGATGGAGAATGGCACTCTTACATTCACCCGTGCCAACGACGACAAGAGGGTTCGTGCTCTGCATGGCCTGACGCGTGCGAAGATCGCGTGGATGGTAGACGGTGTCACGAACGGTTTCACAAAGAATCTGTCCATCGAAGGCGTCGGATATAAGGTCGAATTGCGCGGCAAGAATCTTTTGCTGTCACTCGGCTTTTCTCACCCGATCCTGTTTATGCCCCCTGACGGAGTTGAGTTTGCTGTTGCTACACCAACGGTATTCTCTGTGAAGGGCATCAATAAGCATCTTGTCGGCGAAGTCGCCGCCAAAGTCCGCGAACTGCGTCCACCTGAGCCGTATAAGGGCAAGGGTATCCGCTACGAAGGTGAGTACATCCGCCGTAAGGCCGGTAAGTCAGCCGGTAAGTAAGGAGAACGAAGAACATGAATCGCATCAAGCTCAAAAACGTCCGCCATGCACGCCGCGACCGTCGTGTCCGGAAGGATATTTCCGGAACGCCATCGCGTCCACGCCTGACGGTATTTCGCTCGCTCAAGCACATCTACGCGCAGATAATCGACGATGTGTCGGCAAAGACGTTAGTTTCGGCATCAACGGTTGATGCGGAGATTCGCGCTAAGGCTGCCGGTCTGTCGAAGGTCGAAGAAAGCCGACTTGTTGGTGCACTTCTGGCCGACCGTGCCAAGGCAGCGAATGTGACGTCGGTCGCATTCGATCGCAATGGCTTCCTGTATCACGGACGCGTAAAGGCACTTGCCGACGCTTCACGTGAAGGCGGGCTTGATTTCTAACGAAGAACGAAACGGAGAACAGTTACGTGGCAAAACAAAAAGTTTCAGATCTGAGTCTCAAGGACAAGATCGTTTACGTAGGCCGTACGGCGAAGGTTGTTAAGGGCGGACGTCGCTTCAACTTCTCGGCGATGGTTGTCGTTGGCGATGAGCAAGGACATGTAGGGTACGGTCTTGGTAAGGCCGGCGAAGTGTCCAATGCTGTTACCAAGGCTACAGAGGCAGCGAAAAAGTCGGTGGTGAAGGTTCGCATCGAAAACGGTACGATCCCTCACGAGGTCATCGGACGCTTTGGCGCCGCTAAAGTTCTGATTCGTCCTGCAACTCCCGGTACTGGTGTTATTGCTGCCGGTGGTGTACGTGCCATTCTTGAACTGGCCGGTGTTAAGGACGTTTTGACGAAGTCGCAGGGCTCCTCGAACCCGCACAACACGGTGAAGGCCACAATGGATGCACTGATGCAGCTCGAAGATGCCGCAGCCGTTGCTGTTCGTCGCGGTGTGAGCATCGAAAAGGTTCTTCACGGCTAAGCAAGGAGAAGACACTACTATGAAACTCAAAATCACACAAGTCAAGTCATCGATCGGTGCGCTCAAGGCGCACAAGGAAACAATCAAGGCTCTTGGCCTTGGTCGTCCGAACTACGTATCGGTGAAGCCAAAGAATCCCCAGATTTTGGGAATGGTGAACGCTGTTCGCCATCTCGTGACAGTTGAAGAGATCGCAGACTGAGGCAAGAAATGAAACACATCGGAAATCTTTCGCCCGCTCCGGGCTCTCGTCACAAGAAAAAGCGTGTTGGTCGTGGTGCCGGTTCAGGCCATGGCGGAACGGCCACGCGCGGACACAAGGGACATCAGTCCCGCAGTGGCGGTCACCAGAGTCGTGGTTTTGAGGGCGGACAGATGACGCTTACACGGCGCATCCCTAAGTTCGGCTTCACCAACATCAACCGCGTTGAATACCAGGAAGTAAACGTGGCCACGTTGCAGCGACTCGTTGACGATAAGCGCATCACCGATGGCGTGGTATCGAAGGACGTTCTTCTGCAACTTGGCGTGATTCGCGTTAAGTCAGCACCAATCAAGATCCTTGGAAATGGCGATCTGTCGGCTAAGCTGACGGTGTCGTGCGACAAGATCTCCGAGTCCGCCAAGAACAAGATCGAATCTGCCGGAGGAGCGGTAACCGTTCATGGCTAATATCGTGACCACTTTCCGGAACATGTTCCGGATCGAAGAGCTTCGCGATCGCATCATCTTTACGCTGATCGCCTTGCTTGCCGTGCGCGT
>VEQR01000046.1 GCA_018883125.1 Candidatus Kapaibacterium sp. | reverse complement strand
GCTGGTTACCCACCGGCCGGTATGCCTGCGTGGTAACATCCGGCAACGTATCATCAAGCGTGATCTTCGAGGTGGTGCGATGAGAACCCTCCTTTGGATCGTCACAGCCATCTTCGTAATTGCTTCTACATCGGCACAAGTTCGAATCGATGTTGGAACGGGCCTTGGATTCACAACTGCCCAAACATCATTCACCGAATTGCCGGGCCTTCCGTCATGTTGTCCACTGTTTGAAAGCGGTTCGGGCACAGGCGGAATATTCGGAGTCGGTATCGATGTGCCTCTCTCCTCGTCGCTTTTCGGAAGTCTGCGTCTTGCCGTGAATGATCGCTCGCATACTGTTTCTACCGACGAGGTGGTCGACGTGATCGTCGGCAACAGTCTTCGGCAGGCAACGATTGTTCACTCGCTGGAGCTTCCGCTCACGGAGTTCGGTCTCGAGTCGCATATCGGCTGGCGTCTTGGCAGCTTTGTGGCACGAGCCGGCGCGGGGTACACGTTCCGCTCGTATGGAGCTCTGCGCTCACGTGAAGAGCTCACGTCACCGTCGGGCGCAACCTTCACCGATACACGATCGAACATTCGCAACAGCAACGTAGGAGAGCTGCCATCGGCTGTTGGCAGTTCCGTTCATGTGGTTGGCATTGTCGGCCTTGACATTGCTTTGTCAAGGGGCGGAGCATGGCGTCTCACGCCCGAGGTGGGCCTGACGGCGGCGCTGAGCAGTGTGACATCGGCTGTGAGCTGGACAACGCTCGTTCCGTCGATCGGGCTGCGACTATCGTATGAGTTCAACAAGGAAACTCCGGCCGTGGCGACACCAAAGCCCCCTGTCACCATTCCGAAACAGGAGTCAGCACCACGTCCGAAGGAAACGCCGAAAGCAGAGCCCAAGCGCGAAGCATCTCCCAAGAAGACTATTGTCAAGCAGCGTGTGATGATCGAGGAACTGGAAGAAGAACGGTTCTTGCCTGTACTGCCGTACGTGTTCTTCGAGAAGAACTCCTCCGCCATGCCGACCCGGTATCATAGCGTTTACGATCGTAAGAGATTCGACAATGCTCGCACAAACGTTGCCTTCCATCACGAACTGTTGGCGGTGATTGCGGATCGCATGCGCACGGATCCGTCTGCCGAGATCGTGATAACGGGTCATACGTCGGCCGATGAGGATGATCAACGACTCTCGATGGAGCGCGCCAAGTCCGTCGCGAAGGTCCTCTCTGAGTCTTTTGGCATAGCGTCGCGTCGGGTCAAGACGCGTGCCCGAAGACTTCCCGTGAATCAGTCGATCGCATCCGGACCTGAAGCCCCCTTGGCAGATGAAGAGAATCGGCGCGTGGAGATCACATCTACCTCACCTGATCTCTTCTTGCCGTACCGGGTATCTGATACGATCATGACGGTGACAACCGACAACTCCGACGCGGGCCGGTCGTCATCGTCGGACTCCGTGATCACCGTAACGGATACCGTTCGTTTGTTCGACAAGCGACGCACGAAGATGCGCGATAGCATTGTCGAGCGGTTCGACCTGATCGTGTTTCCATTTCGGAAGACCGATCTGACGGATGATCACCGACGCGTGATTGACATCGTCCGCAGTCGCATTGGCCGCAATGCCCGTGTCACGATCGAGGGTCGAACCGACCTCATTGGTCCACCCGACGAGAATGCCCGACTCAGCCTTGAACGTGCGCGCGTGGTTTCCCGCGAGCTTGAGGGCCGCATCAGCATTTCCGGCCGTGGAGAGCCCGAACAGTCGGAGCCGCAATTGCTCCCGGAACAACGAATGTTCCAACGCGTCGTGTCTATCTATGCGCTGGTTCCGATGGAACCGTGATGTGCATTCGCCCCGACATGAGACCTGACTCCTGCTAACTTTGTTGTGCTTATGCGAATCGCCGGTCTATCGTTCCTCGTTGTGTTGATCGTAACGGGTACTCCTACGATTGATGCCCGGTCGCATAGGACGATTCGTGATTCTCTGCTGCAGAAGGCCATGATCGCAGAGAGATCTGGCGACACGGTTAGCACGGTGCGATATCTATCGGCACACTCCAGATGGATGGCCGAGACGATCATCAAGTGGGAGATTGATTCGGCAGTTACGATTCTGCAGAGAGCATTGGCTCTGGCTGAACGTAGGCGCGATAAGAAGCTGATTGCCACCACGTTGGTTGACCTTGGATATGTGTATGATCTTCAGCTGATGCCCCAGCCTGCGCTGACGGCTCTGCGGCGTGCTCTAACGATCGGCATTTCGCTGCAGCGAGATGACATCATCTCACTGAGTCTGTCTGGTTTAGCTCGCGTTTACTACCGCACTGAAGATTCGCTAAAGTCATCATGCTATTCATTTGTTAGCCGATCGCTCATGCTAGCCGAGCGATATGGAGACAAGCGAGCATTGGTTTTGGCATGTATCGAAATGAGCCGCTACTACCATGCGCGCAACGACTTCGCTCGTGCTCACAGCTACGATAGCATGGCACTGGAACATGCGGCAGGAGACAGGCTGCTCTTTAGCAGAGCGCGGTATCTGAGAAACAACGCGATACGTTCTTTTGGGATGGGGAATTACGAGCAAGCCATTGAACTGTGGAAAGGGGCGATTCGGGCGGCACGACACTCCGATCAGATGACGCTATCGCGATTATGGTTGGTTGATATCGCCTCCAGCTATTGGGTGATGAAGCGATACGAAGAGGCTGAGCGCTTTCTCGATTCAGCGATTGTTATGAGTTCGGCAGTGCGTGATTCTGTGGGAGTGCTCGGCATGTACTGCGACCTTGCAAGACTTTACTCGCAGCAAGGAAAGTTCGCACTGGCTGATTCGCTATTGCGCTCAACAGCCCATTACGCCTCGCAGATGGCGGATCGATCCTGGACGATGGCGACTGTCTTGTACTACCGCAGCGAAATTGCCGATCGTGCTGGCAGGCTAACGGAAGGAGTGCATATCCTTCGTGCGGCCGCTAAGATGCTTGGCACTGTCTCGGCCAGGAGTCATCATCTGCTGCTGCGCGAGCAGGTGCTGGTCAAGCTCGTTGATGCATATCATCGGCTTGGTCGTTGGAAGGACGCATTCCAATATGGCGAATTGCTGCAGTCAGTTCGACATCAGCGGGCCTTGCAGAACGATGCTCAGCAGATTCAGCTGCTCAACGACTTTCATGCCATTGAGCGCGAGCAGGCAATGCGTGACCTGTACCGGGAACGTGAGCGGACGGCTGAGACGCGCGTGACCGCTGGAATCATCGTTGTTGTGCTGATGTTGGTTGTCATCGCAGTGCTTGTCTATGCGTTACGCAGACGGCGACAATACACCCGACAACTGGATACACTGGTTGCAGAGTTGCGACATGAGCGTGAAGAGCTAAAGGAGCGCAACCGCGACAATCTCACACTTATCCGTGAGCGAGAGGAGATCCTGGCAATCGCTGCTCACGATATCAAGAACCCTCTACTCGGTGTACGTATGGCGGCCATGCAGATGAGTTCGAGTTTCTCCGACGTGGGCAATGGTGATCGCCGTTTCGACGCAATTGTCTCTTCAACTGAGCGGGTGCTCCGCGTCGTCAGTCGACTCCTCAGCTCGTTTGACGTGGCGCGGCTGGAAGCCCCTTCCGAGTCGACCAAAGGGCCGATTGATATTGCGGAGTACACAATGATGGTGATCGAAGATTACGAGGATCGCGCTTCGATACGCGGTATCCGACTTGTTCTGCGGAACGAAACCGAACATCCTATTGCGCTTGAAGATCGAGACGCCTACCATGAGATTCTCGACAATCTTGTGTCGAATGCCGTAAAGTATGCCCCTGTGTCCACCACCGTTACGATCAGCATCAACAGAGAAGCCGCGTCGGTGCACGTGAGTGTGCATGATATTGGAACAACGCTCTCGGTGCAGGATGGCCGTCGCATTTTCGATCCCAAGACCCAGGGCACGGGTTCCGATGAAATGTCACACGGAGTGGGGCTCTATGCTGCCCAGCGGACAGCCCAGACCCGGGGCTGGAATCTCTCGTGCCAAGTGGGTGATGGAACACGATTCACGTTGGTCATGTCGAGCCGGACCGGTTGATGTTTCGCGGCACTGTTGATTGTACGTATGACTTTGGTCATGTGGCTCGGTCGATTATCGTAAATAGTTTTGCATCGATCTTGTGTTGTTCTCGGACATCAACGTAATCCCGATGTTCATCCATGCCCAAAGCGCAATCAATATCGGTTGTCATATCGGATGACCACGCACTGGTTCGGCAGGGACTGCGTGGACTTATTGACAATCAATCCGGCATCCGGGTTGTTGGCGAGGCCGGGTCGTTTGCGGAAACGGTTGACGCACTTCGCGTCCACGCACCTGACATACTGATTCAAGACCTGAATATGCCCGACCTGTCGGGCCCCCTGCTCGTTGCTGATCTGCGCATACAATTCCCAACGGTAAAGATTCTGGCGATGACCGGTCTGCATCGCTACTCCGCAAGGTCGGTGATAGAGGCAGGTGCCAGCGGCTTCATTTCAAAGGAAGTGGATGCGCATGAGACTATTAGCGTAATCCTCGAGTGTGCCAACAGCAAGTTCATCCAATTGTATCCAGCTTCCGAGCCGCCTCCCACAAAGATGCCCGAACGCTATCTGGATGAGACGGGCCTTACTTGGCGCGAACTACAGATCCTGCGACTTCTCGAGTATCGTAACGCGGAGATCGCACGTCAGCTCAGTATCTCCGAGGGTACGGTGAAGAACTATGTGAGTTCGATTTTTACGAAGATCGGCGCTTCCAGTAGAATGACGGCGCTGCGATATGCCCGTGAACGAGGGATCATTCCGTGATGGACGTGTTTCCGAACGTCCTGCATTGTTTCTGGGGTGATTATCAAACGTAGCAAGAGAGAAGGCATCTCAATACGTCGGGATGATAGCATCATGAGGATGGTTATCCGGCGGTGTATACGAGCTCTCCCTGACGACTCTGTGCTTCATAGGCTCGGCCACATGTAACGAATCTCACGTCGCGGCTATCTTGCCGTGAAACGACCCACGGAATTTATGGGAGCACGCATGCAATCGCGGAGGATCCTGATCGTGCTGATTGCAGCATCAGCTGTAGCACAAATGATCGCCCAATACTCCGGCACCGGATCGGTCACGCAGGGTGTTGGGACGGTTGGAACTCCGAACCTGTTTGTCTGTCCCAAGGGGCGACCCACAAATCTGGGACGATCCAATCACAAGATGGTCGGACGTGGACCGTGCCGGCTGCGGTGAACTTCGCGGACACGACATTCCCGGCATCACTTGATCTGCACAACGCATGCAGTGGTGTTACGTACGCAAATACTGCGGATGCTCGGAAGGCTATTGACAATAGCAGCGTGATCACCGTGGATACTGACGGGGAAGTATTCAGCGCCTACATCTTTGCCGACAACTATTTCGAAATGTATGTCAACGGCGTCTCGGTAGGAAAGGACAATGTTCCATACAACGATGATCATGAACCTTCGGTGATGGACAAATCCGCTTTCCATTTCGAGCAATACGATTCCTGCGAATCCCACCATGCAGCATCGCAGGCGAATAACCCCCGTAACCATTCCGAAAGAGAAAAGCCTCACACCGAGTTGGTATGGGGCTTTCGGGACGTCTGATCTTGATTGAGATCCCTAAGGATCATCGGTCAGAGGATGTTACAGCGCGACTCTTGCCAGCGGGTCAGGCCACGCATCCTTGTCTCCGATGGAGCGCGCCAAGTCTGTCGCAAAGGTCCTTTCTGAGTCTTTCGGCATAGCGTCGCGTCGGGTCAAGACGCGTGCTCGACGCCTTCCCGTGAATCAGTCGATCGCTACGGGACCCGAAGCCCCCTTGGCAGATGAAGAGAATCGGCGCGTGGAGATCACATCGACCTCACCTGATCTGTTCTTGCCGTACCGGGTATCTGATACGATCATGACGGTGACAACCGACAACTCCGACGCGAGCCGTTCATCATCGTCGGACTCCGTGATCACCGTCACGGATACCGTTCGGTTGTTCGACAAGCGACGCACGAAGATGCGCGATAGCATTGTCGAGCGGTTCGATCTGATCGTGTTTCCATTTCGGAAGACCGATCTGACGGATGATCACCGACGCGTGCTTGACATCGTCCGTAGCCGCATTGGCCGAAATGCCCGTGTCACGATCGAGGGTCGAACCGACCTCATTGGTCCACCCGAAGAGAACGCCCGACTCAGCCTTGAACGTGCGCGCGTGGTCTCCCGCGAGCTTGAAGGCCGCATCAGCATTGCCGGCCGTGGAGAGCCCGAACAGTCGGAGCCGCAATTGCTCCCGGAACAACGAATGTTCCAACGCGTCGTGTCCATCTCTGCGTTGGTTCCGATGGAACCGTGAACAACAATGGGCCTTCCTCTTCAGCTGAGTCGGCCACTGTAACGTTTCGCTGGTACACGGACTTGTTTGATATGAGCAATTCCGCGAATCACTCGATGCCTTTCATATCATGCGTATGCTTGGCAGTTTGCCTGGCATCGTACGTTTCAATTCTCGCCCAATACACGGGCACCGGTTCGGTGACGCAGGGGGCTGGGAACGTTGATACTCCAAACCTCTTTTATTGTGTCAAGGGGCGACCCACAAATCTGGGGACGATCAAATCACTTGATGGACGCACGTGGACCGTGCCGGCTGCGGTGAACTTCACGGACAAGACATTCCCGGCATCACTTGATCTGCACAACGCATGTAGTGGTGTTACGTACGCCAATACTGCGGATGCTCGGAAGGCATTTGAAAACAGCAGTGTGATCACCGTGGATGCTGACGGGGAAGTATTCAGTGCCTACATTTTTGCCGACAACTACTTCGAGATGTACGTCAACGGCGTCCCGGTAGGAAAGGACAATGTTCCATTCACACAGTTCAACTCGTCAGTGGTGAAGTTTCGAGCACGGCGCCCCTTCACCATCGCAATGCTGGCCGTTGACTGGGAAGAGAACCTTGGACTTGGTTCGGAGTCGATGCCCGGTACGCAGTATCATCCAGGTGATGCCGGTATCGTGGTAACGATCACGGATCAATCAGGGGCTATCATTGACGCAACATCTCCTGCATGGAAGGCACAAGTGTACTACACAAGCCCCATTCAGGAACTCGCGTGCTTACAAGAGAACGGCAATGTTCGGTCGTCCGCACAGTGTTTTTCGGGTGACGCTACCGATGGCTCACGATTCTATGGTGTGCATTGGGAGCGCCCCGCTGGGTGGATGAATACCGATTTCGATGATTCACAGTGGCCCCAGGCGGTAGCCTTTGCGAACAACACTGTAGGGGTCGATAACAAACCCGCCTACACGAACTTTCGTGATGTATTTGACAATGCTTCCCGCGATGCCGAATTCATCTGGACGTCGAATCTTGTTCTCGACAACGAGGTGCTGCTACGATATCGCGTTCCGGGTGTAACCTCAGTAGATGACAAAGCCCATGAAGGGGGCGATCTCAACACTTTGTTGACATGCACCGAGTTGTATCGAATGGATGGGTCACTTGTCGTATCGACAACTGATGCACATCAGTTACGCATGATCCTTGAGAATCTCCAGTCGGGAATCTACCTCCGAGTAGAGCGTAGCGATTTCGGAGTATCAATGGCGTTGATACCGTATGTACGCTGACCGCACACGCAGCAACTGAAATGGCCGCTGTCCATGGTGTTTCGAGGACAATCGTCGATACATTTTTTGAATGGGTTGTGGGAAGATCGTTTGGCCAATCATCACTTCCAGATACCATGTTTCCAGCTTCATCATGATGAGTATACCGTATCTTCGGCCTCGTTTTTTCACGGGTTATTCACTGTCATCGCTCTGCCTCATGCTCTCACGCCTACAAATGCTTCTATTCATTACCGCACTCATTTCTGCGTCATGTTCATCGGATGTCACGAGCACCGGTGGTGACGCTAGTCCTCTGATGCGTGTAGATTCCATCGGGTATTACAGCACTGCCCGGGTGCAGGCAATCAAGGATAGCGTTCTTGATATTTTCATGGGTTCGTCAACGATGAAGGCACCTGAGTTTCGCGACCAGTTCTTGAACGCCAAGAGCGGGGTGAAACTCTACAAGGTCACCTATTCTTCCGTGATTCCCGAAAAGAATAATGCACCGGTTACGGCGACTGGTCTCATGGCCATTCCGGACAACGTCCAGCCGGGGGCTCCTATCGTGAGTTACCAGCATGGAACAGTCTTCTATCGGGAATGGCGCGCAACGAATCCCAACGGAGCGCTTGAGGTGCAAATGATGATATCTCAGTTTGCCGCGCAGGGATACATCGTTATTTGCGCTGACTACTTCGGTGTTCCTCAAGAAGATGGCTTGCCCAATTCCTATTGTGTTCCGGGCAGCACTGCACAGGCATGTTATGACATGTATCTGGCATCAAAGCAGGCCTTGAAGAATATGAACATCACTACGGGCAAGTTGTTTGTGAATGGATGGTCGCAGGGGGGATACAGCACGTATGCTTTTCTTCGCAAGCTCGAAGGCGAAAACGTTCCTGTTGCCGGCGCCGCAACGGCATCCGGACCGTCAGACCCGATGCAGTATGTTCGTCAATTAGTGTACAACCCAACACCATTCGCCGCTGAGTGGGTGATTCCCGTTGTGTCGAACTTCATTTTGGCTTACGATAATTACAATTTGACAAACGGGTACTTCGAACAAGCGGTGAAGCCGGAGTATCAAACGGTGCTGCGGGACTTGTATGCATTCAAAGTACCGTACGAAGAGTTTGTTGCAAAGGTTCCTCATACGTTCGATAGCGTCTACACCCAGAAGTTTCTCGACGATACACGCGATACCACCAGTACGTTCATGAAGGCACTCGGAAACGCACAGGTCTATCGTTGGCGAATGACAACACCTCTGAGGTCATTCATCAGCAATCGCGATGAGGGAATCGTTGCTCCGATATCCAGACGAGCAGCGGACTATCAGCTTTCACAGGGCAATACGAACGTCGAGATCATCGATGCAGGTGCCAATGCTGATCACCGGTCTGTTTACCTCAAGTCGCTGATCAATATCAAGCCATGGTTTGATAGCTTGAGATAACACACAACTCTTCCATCTGTTGCTACCCTTCGGAGTGCAGGCGGGTGATGAGGTTGAAGTTGATCTTGATTTCGTCGTTGACCTTAATCAATCCGAACAATGCCGTTGGTGGATCGACACCAAAGTCAGACATCTTCAACGCTTTCAATGCCATGAACTGGTACCTGCCGTCAGACAGGATCTTCCCCTTGGTACGCAGTTCGATGCGACGCTTCTGGTCCGTGATGCGAAGCGATGCCGCGATTCGGAGATCAAGTGTTTCACCACTCGACGTAGCGCGGTCGATGACAGCATCGTGCAGCTCAATAGTGATGAATGGGAACTGTTCGGCCTGAAGAGCGCTGCAGAGATCAGCATTGATCTTGCTGTTGTCGCAGTTCAGTTCCTTTACACGCAACTGCAATACAGCGTTATCGAATGAAATCAGATTCCGATCGGAATCGATCCGAATTGCAATCGATTGTTGATTGAATGTCTGGCGGGAGAAGCATTCAAACGAATTGATGTTCGTAGTTCCTTGAATCGACAACACACTCCCTTCTTCGATGTTGTATCGAACCACAAGAGGGGACCGATCACCGGTGTTACGATAGCCGCTGACGAGAAGTGATGCAAAAACCATCACGAGAAGTGCTTTCATGCTCCGAGCATCCTGAAAACAGCAAGTGGTTGAAATACGTGACGGGCCTGAGTGCAGTGAATCAGGCCCGTCACGCTAAAATTGCGAGTGAAAGAACTAGAAGCCGACAACTGCCTGCAGAATCGCTCCGTTTATCTTGCCACCATTGCGGTAATCCGTTGCAGCGAAGTCGTTGAAGTTCTGCATAACGTACTCACCCTTCAGTAGCATGTTGTCAAGAATCTGCCAGCCAGCGGCAATAGCGATGCGATCAACCGATGACATGAGGTACTTGCTTGCGTCGTTCGGGTCGGCTCCGCCGAACTCAATGTTTGCAAGGTTGTAGCGTGCGCCGACGTAGAAGTTCTTCTCGCCTCCAAAGCGGTAGAGGACATCAGCCGCAATCTGAGACATGGAACGATCGCCCTTCGTGCTAACATGCTCTGCGGGTGATGCTGACCCGGTTCCCATGTTGTATGTACCGAAAAACTCAAGTCCTCCCGCCTGGAAGAAGGCGTTGAATTCGAATACCGTTAGGTTGTTGGCAAAGTTGGGATTCAAACGGCCCGACCATGCTTGACTTGTTGTTGTTGAAGGGGTTGTACCCTGCATTGCCTTTTCCATCACCATGAAGTAGTTCGATCCCGTGCGGTCGCCCCAAGTGAGGGTGTTCCGAGGTGACTGCGACTGTGTATAGACCGACCCGGTCACCCGAAGGCGCATATCGTCGCCGATCTTGTCATCATATCCGAGTTTGGCATATATCGCTGGTGTTGCTCCGCCGAGCGAGTCTGGAAGGGGCACGATGTTACCCTTGATTTCGCCATTGGTCACGCCGACAACGCCCAGAAAGCCTTTGCTTTGATAGGTGATGTCGCCACCGATCTCCGTTGCAAAGAAATCGACCAGATAGTTTTCGACGAACGGATTGTACATGGTCTGACCACCATCCGAGCGACGGAAGTGCGAATCTCCAAAGTTCACTTCCATATGACCAACCCGTACGGTAACATTCTGCATGAGATCATCAAGGAATGATGAGCCGAGAAAGCCAAGATCGTCCATCTGAATGTAGCCCCCTTTCACCCATGTTTCTTGGTGATGGCGTGATGACAGATAGAGCGCAAGGTGCATGCGGACGCCTTTGGCCAGCTGAGCATCTACGTTCAGGTTTGCGGAGGCATTGTTGAAGCCGTTACCAATGGTGTAGAGCATGTTTGCTGAGTCTGCCTTGGTCTTTGTAGCCAGACTCGACACGTAGTTTTCGTGACTTAGCATCTGGTAGGCTTGTGTGAATCCGCCACCAATACGCAACGCCACACCGGAAAAGTCGGCGCCTGCCGTCTTCGGTGTTTCAAATACGCCAATTCCTGTTCTGTCGTATGCACGCCAATACTGGATCTTTGGCATTTGAGCAACAAGCAGTGCCGATGAAAAGAGAAACGCAAGTGCAAATGCGGAACCGAAAGCAAACCGTTTCATTGATACTCCCCAAGAGAAAATGTTGAACATGATTGGATTATGACTTTTTCATTGTAAGCGTGAAGGAAACCTTCACCTCGTCTCCCGCCTTAATCGTCCCAAGCATGGCAGATGGACGTTCCATTCCCCACGCCGTCATCTTCAGCTTCTGCTCGCCCTTGAAGACAACATCACTGCCGGATACACTGCCTGTAACTGTCATCGTGATCGGCCTCTTCTGCCCTGCCATAGTGAGGTAACCGTCTGCCGTAATCGTCGTGCCTGATGCTGACTTCTTCAGCTCACGCGTGCTTGAGAGTGTGAAAGTGATGGTCTTGTATCCACTCTCCGTCTTAAAAGCCTCCTGAATCTTCTCCATCATTGTCTCACCCTTTTCACTGGTGATCGACATCACATCGCATTCAACCCACATGGAGCCAACCTCTGCGATGTCGTTGTTGGACACCAATACGTCGGCCTTTGCCTTGATGCGCTCAACCGGCGTCGTCCAATCATGGATGGTTGACGTGCCGTCGATTTTCATCGAATGCGACTTGAGCGTGTACAATTCGCCGGACCAAGCGGCTACATTCATCACGGCCGCAGCCAAGATCCAAACCCCGAATGTCCCCTTCATGTGCTCCTCCAGAAAATGTTTCGGATATTCATATATCAGACTCTTGTATCCGAAATTATGAAGTTGATTCATTCTGTACAAGGTTTCAGTAGGCGCCCCCCTCAATCTTGCGATGACAGGGTGAACCGGCCTATTCATGTCACTGGTCGTTAGCATCATTCTGTTAGGGGGCCTTGCGGTAGCCCTAAAAACGGTGGACCGTGGCAGTCTACACTCACGTCAGTTCACACCCGAATGCCTTGCGGTAGCCCTAAAAACGGTGGACCGTGGCAGTGTGGACTGCGGATTGCACAGTCGTCTGATGGTCGGATGTTCGGACCTTGGCAACTCTTTCAGGATTCCGCAGGTGTTCCATCAGCCATATTGTGGAAGGGCGATACGATGGTGGGTGCGTTTCGGTGGTTCCAAGAACCTCGCACGGTTCCAACATGGGTCAGATTGGCTGCGAAATTGTCGTATGATGCGGGACACACCAGGACCGACTCAGCGCCGATCAACTGTCCCGTGAATCCCACCATGCAGCATCGCAGGCGAAACAAACTCCATTACCATACCGAAGGAAAAAAGCCTCATACCGAGTTGGTGTGAGGCTTTTTTGATGTCTGATCTTGATTGAGATCCCTGAGGATCATCGGCCAGAGGATATCACAGCGCGACTCTTGCCAGCGGGTCAGGCCACGCATCCTTGTCTCCAATGAGGGTGCCGCGGCTAGCGATGGGTCCGAGAAGGAGAATGCCAGCCACGTGCGGGGAAGCCATCGACGTGCCGCTCATGGTTGTCAGTCCGCCACCCATGCGGGTGGACACCACGTCCACACCCGGAGCAGAGAAATCGACCGGTGCTCCGAAGTTGCTGAAGTATGCGAGCGTGTTTGTATTGGTATGGGCAGATATTGTCCAGATCGTTGCACCATTGACGCCTGCAGGAGATGTGTTGGTGCAATCAGACTGTTCGTTGCCTGCGGCAAGCGCGAACTTGATGCCCTTGTTTGCTGCGTTTGTCAACGCCGTGTTGAGCGTTGTCGATGTTGGACCGCCGAGTGACATGTTGCAGACGTCTGTTGTTGGATTCGCAGCACCCGCAACGTAGTCAATGCCCTTGATGATCCAAGAATACTGGCCGCTACCGCGCGAATCAAGACAGCGCACGGCAACCACGGTTGCGCCGGGTGCAACACCGATCACATCAAATCCATCGGCCTTTGCGGCAATGGTTCCGGCAACGTGCGTGCCATGACCATTCTTATCCTGCCATGTAGATGCTGACTGACCACCACCGATCACAAAATTCTTGTTGAGACCGGTCTTGTCAACATTGAGATCCGGATGGTTCGGATCAATACCAGTATCGATGATCCATGCCTTACCAGCCGGTGTGGACGGACGGGTAGTTGAGGTATACTTCGTGCTCCATACGGCCGAAACACCCCAAGGCAGCTGCTCCGGAGTCACGCGAGCATAAGGCGTTGTGCCGCCGGTGTTCTTTCCGTATTCCTGAACCGGACCAACCGAGATCGTGTAGTCTTCTTCGATCCGTTCGATCACATCTTCATCCTCAAGCTTCTTGAGAATGCCTGGAGGAACGAAGGCGCTGAAACCGCGTATTGCGGTTTCATAGGTGTAGCCGAGCTTCAGACCATGCTTGTTCGCAAGCCCCTTGGCCTTACCCTCTACGTCGGACTTGGCAACCTTGCTGTCCTTGAACACGATGATATACTCGTCGGGAACCTTTGCATATCCCTGAGGGGCTGCAAGGAACTTTCCATCATTTGGAACGTCTGCATTCGGATTCGTGACGTCTTGCTGCATTGAGCAGCTGACGAACACGAGCGATGTGGTGACAAGCGTCAGAGCACGAAACACGTTGCGCATGGGGGCACCTATGGGGAAATATTTCGAAATGTGCCCTGCTAACTACCACAAATACGGGCACATTCCAAAGACCCCTGACATCAGCAAGTACGTACTTCATTCCCCAGGCCGCAAGCGACGTCTTACCGTCACCAAAGAGTAAGGCGGCGTTCCATCATGTGATCATCACCTGTATCTTCGCGTTCTACGGCGGGTTGTTATTGATGATGTTCCGAGAACTTTTTGGATTCTTGCATGCTGTATATGCGGTTGTTGTCTGTGGTGTTTCTAGCGATGATTGTCACCGTCGTGCAGGCCCCCTGCCAGACGTTTCTAGGGGCAGGACTTGGCGCGGCAATGCCCATGACGAAGTATGCCGATGAGGCCGATATGGGGCTTCATGGCGAACTGCAGTACGGAATCAACCGGTTCTGCGACGTGTGGCCGATGCTGACGCTGAATTATGGTCGGTATGCCCCCAAAGACACCCTTTCGGTGCTCACACCCTCTCACCCCAACGTTGTTAGCCTGCAGGCCGGCATCCGGTGGTTTCCATGGAGCTCTACGAAGTTTCCGCTCTACGCAGCAATTGGGACGGGGCTTTCCGTGATCACGGGAGAAGACGACGCATCAGTGGTCGGCATGCCCGGCACGGTTGAGCTTGGCTATCTGCTGTTTTATGAAAACCCCTGCTGCGACTGGTTTCTGACGGCATCGGTGCGCTACACGGCCTACAACATGCTGCGAGATCTGGATCGTCCGCACCTGAGTGGCTTACAAGGTATGCTGCACTTCAGCATGCCCCTTGGTGGAGGACGATCGAAATGAACAAGACCCTCATCCTACTGGGCATGACTGCATGGCTCATTGTCACGGGCTGCGGCTCTGTTGATGTAAAGCCTGAGACCTCGCCGTACGAAGATGCGGTGCGCATCAAGCCGGAGGCAGCGCACCGGTATGTGCAGCTAGCATCGACTGCTGCTAACCGCGACGGACGAACGCTTCGTGGTGTGGTGTCGCACGTGTTGATCATGATGGACACCGCGGGCAAGCCCGTTGATACCGTGTGGGCGTATCGCGACAAGTTCGATTCAACACTGTCGGAAACGCGCATTGCGATCCCACTTCGCGATATCGAGCTGCTCCCAACGATCTTCCCAGATATCACCACGGGCCAGAGCGGAGGAATCAACCTCGTCGAGAGCTACCACGTCACAAAGAACATCCCAACAATCCGCGAGCTGCCAATCGAACGGTCCGATGCATCAAAGAAATCGTGTGACTGTGAGCCGTTCTCCATCAGCATGGCCATGGGGATCAAGCTCCGCTGCTATGACCGCGACTACACACGCTTTACAATGTCGGCCCTGGGTCGGGCATCGATGTACACCGACGGCAACAGCGTTCTGCAGGCCGGTAAAGTGGCCTACGGGGGCGACGTCATTGCCGGCTACAGGTTTGGCGAAGACATGCGCTGGATGCTGGGAGTGACGTATTCATCGGGACTGCCAACGGTGAATGCTGGTCAGATCACGCCAACGTTAACGTCGTTGAATGATCTCGTGGAAACGATTCGCCCCTTGGGGCTTCTTACCGGGCGTTACTACTTCATGCCGCTGAAGCAGTCCGAAGCGCTGAAAGAAAAGGATCGCGGATACCTGTACATCGACGCATCAATCGGCGAGCAACAGCCATCACCCGCGGAAGAGGAACTCCGCCGGCTCAGGCAGAACGATTCGTGGTTCAAGGCAGTCTTCGGCTGCATCAAGCCATACATGTACGGTGAACTCGGAATGGCACTTGATGCCGCTACCACCGGCGCGGCGTCGCTCTCGCTCGGCGGTGTGCAGTGTTCTGACTGTGTGGTGAAGCTCCAGGATGCCAAAGCAAACGGATCGTTGAATGTTGATTGGACGTTGCCGATCAGCTTTGGGCTGGGCGTTGGAATCGACGTGCCGATAGCCCCCTTCCTTGATCTAGAGATCGATATAGGATACCGCAACATCGCTGTGGCCGACGGGTACGACCTGCTCGGCTTTACCAATGTGCCCAATGTGCGGCGCATGGATTCCTTTCAGATTCGATTCGGAGTGATGTACTGATGCGCACCTTCCTGACCCTTGGCCTGCAGACATTGATGGCGCTCTTTATGGTGAGCTGCTGCTGCTTCGAGCCCGTCCCTGTCGATCCGCAGAGCACACCGATCGTGCGCGAGGCAACGATCGCCGAGTTCAACAGTCAGTTCAACGGCACATCCCCTGCTCCGTCCTTCAACATCGCAACGTTCAAGTTTCCTGCATCAACGGCCTCCTCGGGCGATCTTCCGAACGATGGGAGGTTTCTGTCCGGTCCCTGGAGCTTTACGCAAACGAACTATCCTCTCAGGGGGCTCACCACGAACTACACATTTCGGTCGCCCTCAAACAGCCTGCTTGCCGGAGATATCATCGTCGACACGATCATGATCACTCCAACCGACACCGTGGCGATGATCCGCGTGCGCGGCTCGCTGCATCGTCTGCCGCCCAATCCGGCTTTACGAACCGATGACGCGCAGGTGGTGGTGAGGGAGATACAGCAGTTCTACAAAACCGCAACGCCGGATGCCGGTAAGTCCATTTGTGCAACACTGGATGCCAGGGCTGTTGAGTACGGAACGGATACGAGCAGTTCGCAGACCGATTACACCATCGACGTGGTCGAGAATGGTCAACCAACCTCATACTCGTACCCTGCGAACTGGCCCACCGACAGCAAGGGGAATATGCTGCCGCCGATCAAGCAACCGCTGACGTCGGACATTGGCTTCTACACGCTTGCGATGCGTCTTGGCGATTGGTTCTACTATCGCGCCGTCAACGGTATGTCCTTCATTGTTGTGGTCACCAACATTCAGCGCGGAACCATGCCGCCATTTATTCAGCGTATGACGATAAAGTTTGCCGAGAGCTATGGCTGTGAAAACTGTAAACCGTGATGTCCTTATCAGCCTGATCGCCGTGATGTGTTTCATCGGGTGCGACTCGGCATCCGATCTATCAACGTCACGCCGGGGGATGCGTCCACCCGGTGCATTCGGGCGTGCCGTCAACACTCGAGGTGATGACTTTGCCGCCGGATATGAGAGCACGCAGCAGGATTCGTTCCTGATGTTCACTTCGAATGTGAACGGACGTGAGTCCGTGTACCGAGTGCCCCTTCCGCGAGTTTCAACGGATGACTCGGTTCGCGTCATGGGAGCCCCCTACCATGAGATGCCCTCGGCCCTTGCCCGCAATACCGGCACGGTGGCCTCGAATGATCACACAACGGTGTTTGCGATCTCGGCCGCAGTGCAGAAAGACTTGGCACGAATCCTCAAGACATCAGGTGCCGTAGTCGGCGGAAGCGATGTGTTTGAGAGACGCAAAGGGGGCGAAACGCGTAACATCGAAGAGGTAAACAGTTCGTCGTGGGATGCTCAGCCAACACTCTCGGTGCTGAAGGGAATGGAGATCATGGTCTTCAGCTCTGACCGTATGAGCAGGGAAGGTTTTTCTGCTCCATACGAGGGGGCTGAGTATAAGCTCAAGGACGGAAGCGTGATCCATGGTAACGCCGACCTGTGGTATAGCTTCCGTCCGGTTGGTGCCGATCGCTGGTCTGCCCCTCGCAACTTCCGCGGCCTGCAGTCCACCGATTCTGTCAACACCCCGTCAAACGAATACTCTCCATTCCTCTACTGCATCGGCGGAACGCCACATCTTCTGTTCGCATCGAATCGTGGTGGGAATTACGACATCTACGATGCCGCGATCGAGATCGATGCGCCGCGGCAGGCCATGTCGATCACGTCTGTTCGCCCCCTGCCGACGGGCCGTGACGCGGTGAACACGGAGGCGCGGGAGATGTTTCCGTTCGTGCCGTTTCCGCACAACACCTCAGCATCGCAGCTGCTGGTGTTTTCGTCCGATCGGTTTGCAACGCGCGATTCGATGGCGGCCCTGCGAGAAGGGGCCGGCGGACTGGATCTGTACCGACTCACTACGCAGATGCTGTGTGAGATCCCGGATACCACGCCACCACCGGTTGTGATACCCAAGGGCAGTATCACCTACATCGTCACGGTCATCGACGGATCCACGGGCAAGCCCGGTGTGCTAAAGTCCTTTATGAACGTGATGATTTCAGGCGACCAGAGAAAGATGTCGTGTCAGACTGACTCCTCTGTCTTCAGTCGTTTCATCCCGGCCGTTGATTCGATCTTCGATGGAGATGTAGTGACGTTTCTGACGAAAGGGGGCTCTTTCTACACGAGACGTCCGTGTACAGAGCGCGAGCCCGTCGTTACATCGTATGCGCGCCGCGTGATCTCCGATCGCATTCGCAAGGTGAGCCCACGTCAGCGAATTGTAACCTACGACACCACCGTGCAGGATGCGGCTGTGGCCGTGCGGCGGGTGGTGCGACTTTACGATACACTGGCGCGCGGCAAGCAGTACGTTCCGTCATCCAAACGTCAGGAAGTGCTCGAGGCAACAACCGACGGACGTCTTCGCATTGGACGCGATACAACGCTGACGGTGGACTCGTTGCCGCCTGTGCGCACCGTGGCGCGGCAGCGAACGGAGTTCTACAGCGACACGACGTTCCACTACGATACCAGCTACATTCCGGCATCCGATATCCAGGTACCGTCGGTGCGTACGTCCACGGGTGCGCTCACCGTGCGACGTCCACAGCGCGACACGGTCATCCACGACACGGTGATCGTCTATCCGGTGTTGGAAACGGCAGCCCCCTGCATGCAGATCTTCGCCACGTCCGATAGCGTCCGCAATGTGCCGTATTTCCAGACGGGCTTCTGGGAGGTGAACAACACAACGGGCTATGAGCGACATCTTAACCGTCTGCGTCAGGGTGACCTAGAGGATGCGTCGTGGATCGAGCTTAACTGGCGCAACAAGTATTGGGGAAGTCGGGCATCCGGCGAGGTGACCGAGAGGCTGCAGCGACGTCGTGCCGAGTACCGAAAGAAGGCGCAGATCATCGATGACAACATCGACAACCTCGCTGAGCGAACGTCGAATCTTTTGCAGCGCTTTTGGCGAGATCATGCCACGGATCCCAATGCGAAGGTCATCATCTCCATGATGGCCTATTCCGACGTGCGTCCGATCATGGCCGGCCGGTTCATCTCTGACACCAGTGTTCGTTACATCGCCGCATCCTACGATTCGGTCAGGCAGGCATTTGTCGACCCGATCAACACCACCATTGCGCCGGGTTCATCGCTGGTGGGAGCCGACAACGATACGCTCTCAAAGCTTCGGGCCTACTACGGCTACACGGCTGTAATGGAGAAGCTCGCAAAGGACTCTCTCTTGACGTCTCTTCGTGGCAGGGGGCTTGTGGTTCTCCCAACAGATGCAACCACACCCGACGAGTACACAACGCTCCTGCGCGATGCTCGCGTCATCATCCTGGCCGAGGGTCGCAAGGTCGATTTGTCCGTCAAGCCCAAGACCCGCGCCTACGTTGGCGATGAAGACGACTACTACGACCTCGACGCCGTCCGCCGGGTGGACGTGCACGTCCGCCGCGTGGACCTGAGATCTGCAGCGTGGGTTGTGCCGGAGTGCTGTCGATAGAGGGGGACGCTTCGCGTGGGGGACGGCTTCGCCGTGCGAGACGCCTTCGGCGTGCGAGACCTGCGGTGCGAGACGCCTTCGGCGTGCGAGACGCCTTCGGCGTGCGAGACCTGCGGTGCGAGACGCCTTTGGCGTGCGAGACCTGCGGTGCGAGACGCCTTCGGCGTGCGAGACGGCTTCGCCGTGCGAGACGGCTTCGCCGTGCGAGACGGCTTCGCCGTGCGAGACGGCTTCGCCGTGCGAGACCTGCGGTGCGAGACGGCTGCGTCGTCACCATCATTCTCGCGAAAGCTCTGCCATCGCCGTGCAGATTTCTTTGATGTCGTATCGGACGATGCGGTAGGATGTACCACGCACGACCAGTGCGCGCTGCTCTTCTGGGCTTGATCCAATGGCGCGGGTGAGCTTATGCTGAACATCAG
>VEQR01000127.1 GCA_018883125.1 Candidatus Kapaibacterium sp. | reverse complement strand
GGCCAAGGCCCGGGGCTATGATGGACACATTGTCTCTCGTCTCTCTTTCCCCGGGCCAAGGCCCGGGGCTATTAAGGGCGCATTGTCTCTCGTCTCTCTTTCCCCGGGCCAAGGCCCGGGGCTATTATCGACGCTTTGTCTCTCGTCTCTCTTTCCCCGGGCCAAGGCCCGGGGCTATTAAGGGCGCATTGTCTCTCGTCTCTCTTTCCCCGGGCCAAGGCCCGGGGCTATGATGGACACATTGTCTCTCGTCTCTCTTTCCCCGGGCCAAGGCCCGGGGCTATTAAGGGCGCATTGTCTCTCGTCTCTCTTTCCCCGGGCCAAGGCCCGGGGCTATTAAGGGCGCATTGTCTCTCGTCTTTACTATCTCGGCACATACCCCATCTCGTGCCACATGAAGGAGTACTTGTCGGCAACGCCTTCGAGGAGTTTTAGGCGGTTCACATCGCCGTGACCGGAGCGGAGCTTGACGCGCAGGAGCATGGGGCGTTTGCCCTTGTACAGGTTCTGAAGTTGAGCCGCATACTTGAAGCTATGCGCAGGCACCACCCGATCATCGTGGTCGGCCGTCATCACCATTGTTGAAGGGTACTCTACGCCTGCACGAAGGTTGTGATACGGTGAGTACGCGTACAATGCGCGAAACTCGTCGGCCTTGTTGATCTCACCGTAATCAGCCTGCCAGTTCCAGCCAATGGTGAAGCGATGGAAGCGGAGCATGTCCATCACACCCACCTCCGGTATGGCAACGCGAAAGAGGTCCGGACGTTGGTTCACGACGGCGCCCACGAGTAAGCCCCCGTTTGAACGCCCGTTCAGCGCAAGCATATCCCGCATCGTCAGGCCGTTGCTAATGAGCCATTCAGCGCAGGCAATGGCATCGTCGAACACGTTCTGCTTGTTCAGGCGCATCCCGGCCTTATGCCATGCTTCTCCGTACTCGCTTCCGCCGCGCAGGTTGGCAATGGCAATCACGCATCCCTGCTCCAACCATGGAATGTAGTTGACGTTGAATGACGGCGTCAGCGCGATGTTGAAGCCCCCATAGCCATAGAGCATCGTTGGGGCTGCGCCGCTCGCCCCCTTCTTGCGAAGGATCGTCATTGGTATGCGCGCCCCATCCTTGCTGGTCACAAACACCTGTTCGATGCTGAAGGCCGATGGATCGAACGGGGCTTTGATACTCTGCCAGATGCTACTTGTGCCGGAGGCAAAGTCGTAGCGGTAGATGGTTGTGGGCGTGGTGTACGACGTGAAGGTGTAGTACAGCGTGACGTCCGTTGGCTGACCATCAAACCCTGCCACGCTGCCGGGTCCGGGCAGGCTGACGTTGCCAAGGGGCTTACCATCCATACTCACGATGTCCACGGCATGCTTTACGTCCTTCATGGTGATGATGAACATCCTACCACCACCGTAGCCAACCTCATCAAGCGCAACGTCGCGCTCTGCCACCACGGTCTGCATCGAAGCCGCACCAAGCACGTCGGCGATACGCACCACACGTCCATTCGGCGAACCCTCCGTGCATGTGCCATACAGCATGCCATCGTGATCGTGCTGCGGGTAGAATGATGCATCGTCACTGCCGAAGATCTTCTTCCATGGCTTCGTGGTATCATCTACCGGACGAACATAAATCTCATTACCGCTCTTGCTTCCCTGCCGTACGGTTCGGATGAGATAGCGAGAATTCTCCAGCACATAACATCCGATGAATTGATTTGTATTCGTCGGATCAGTGAAGACGAGTCGGTCGTTATCCTGCTTTGATCCCAGCTCGTGATACATCACATACTGCTGACCATTGCGGCCCGTGAGCGACTTCGACTCAGAGGCGGCGGCATCATATCGTGAATAGTAAAACCCGTTACCGTACCAGTTCACCCCGGAGTTCTTCACATAGCGAATCGTCTCGGGAAGTTGCTTGCGCGTTGCGATCTCCATCACATAGATGTCGCGCCAGTCCGAGCCCCCTTCCGACTTTCCGAAGGCGAGGTAGCGTCCATCGCGACTTTCCGTGGCAAATGCCAACGTCACCGTTCCATCGGCGCTGAAGGTATTGGGATCTAGAAGCACCTCTACGTTATCCGAACCATCGCGTTGCATGCAGAGAACAGAATGATTCTGACGTCCGTCATTGCGATAAAAGAACGTCATCCCAGCCCGATGCCACGGGGCTGAACGCCGCTCAAAGGTGTTGACCTCATCAAGCCGCTTGAGCAGCATCGCTCGATACGGCACTGCACCGAGAAAGGCCTCCGCAACGGCTGCCTGCTTCTCTACCCACTGCTCCACCTCGGGATCACGGTCATTCTCGAGCCATCGAAATGGGTCGGGCACAACGGCCCCGTGGATCGTATCGCGCACATCCACCGTGCGTGTTGCAGGATAGTCAAGGGGCTGAGCAGAAGCCAGCACAGCTGAGAGAAGCATGAACGCAATGACGTTGAGTGATTTCATGCGACAAATGTAGGGGCGAGACGCATGTCTCGCCCGCGGGGATCGACGTTCTGTGACGATGTGCGAAGATGGATTCCCGCTTTCGCGGGAATGACGATTGCGGCCGGTCAATTCATCCGCCACAGCGTGCCATTGAGCACGGTGGCGAAGGAGACCCAGAGCAGGTATGGCACGAGCAGCCATGCAGCGGTGGAGCTCACGCGACGGAAGGCGAGGATAGTTGCCAGGATTGCCAGCCACAGCAAGATGATCTCGGCAAAGGCAGTGCCGAGCATGTGCATGCCGAAGAACAGCGGCGTCCAGATCGCATTCAGCACAAGCTGCACAAGGAACAATGTCATGGGTCGACGTTGCCGTGCAAAGCCCCCTTCCTTCCAAACCAGCCATACCGAAACGCCCATCATGATATAGAGCACCGTCCACACCGGACCAAACACCCACGACGGCGGATTCCACGTCGGCTTGCTGAGCATGGCATACCAATCACCGGTCATCACAAATCCCCCACCTGCTGCGGCGGTAAAGCAGAGAAGAATCCAGAAGAGCAGGGCAAGGGGGCGAGGCATGGGCTGGCTATTGAGAAGTCAACAAAGGTGTGACCAAACATACATTGGGTGTTGGGTTTTGGGTTTTGGGTTTTGGGTTTTGGGTGCCCAATCCTTAATAGCCCACGGCCTTGGCCGTGGGTACGCATAATCGTCATCGCGCATGGAATCCCGGTCCCAGGGCCTTGGCCGTGGGTGCGCGATGGTGATCAACATACCGAGGTCCCTCGCCGACTCCGTCGGCTCGGGATGACGCACCAACCATACAAGTGAGAAAACAACAAATCGATATGCTTCGGTATATGGCAGGTGGCGAGGGTGTTAACTCAAAGCGTAAGACGCGAAGCGATCAATACATGCAATGACATCATCAAAGTCTGGAGATATACCGAACAACATATTCTCTTTCAGTTGATCATAGTCCTGTCTCCAGAGCTTCAGCTGGCTACCTGGTGGGACCACGGTCATTGACCTTGTGCGCATTTTGTCGTAGTCAACACCTTTACGTATGAAGTACATCTCGCGATGCTCAACCACTCGTTCAAATAGGGCTCGGTCAGAAATTGCTTGATCGCCAACGCCTGAATTGATCAAGCAGTACAGATCATAGAAGTGGCGAGCTTGCGCAGGGCGGGGAGTGCTGTCTGCGCCCCTTGCAACTTCCTCATACACGAGACAAAGTTTCTCAAGAAAAGTCCGCTCCGGACAAAGTGCTTCGACACTCACCCGAGATTCCTGAATGGATTCGGAAAACTGCTCAACAACATAAGACTGCACTTCTCGAGTCTGTGTTGGCCACGTGTCTGCACGAGCTCCGAATTCAAGTCTCACTGATGGACGAATGTAGTCCGACGCAGGGCCTTCAAGCACAGAGTTGTACTCCAGAAGGAGAGTGTCTCGATACGGAGTTACGTCATCAACACGACAGCTCCACAATGGCTCTCCATCAGACAGTTTCGGGGGATCGAAAAGGTGCGGCAGAGCGACTTCTTCAATCCATTGCTCCAAACATCTCTGGATGCGTTTCACATACATCGTTCTTGCCCTGATGGAGAGGCTTCGCAGCCCACTTGGCTCGGGATCAGCTCCGATGAGTTCACGATCGACAACGAGGTCAACATCTTCTGAGAATCGATGTATGAGTCCATACGCCTTCGATAGCGAGGTACCGCCCTTAAAGGTCACATGTTCGCGAGAATCGGGCATTGAATAGAGCACCCTCAAGACGCTGCACACCATGTAGTCCTTCTCGACGCTCACCGGTGCTAGACTGAGTTTGTCCGCGGTAGCTGCGATAGCATTTCGTCGCTGCTCAGCATCAAGGTCTAAAAACGTGCTCATGCATCGACCTGTGACGAAAGCAGTGGCTTCAAGGCACTGGCCATCCAAACCGGAGCATGGGTGATGTCACGTCGAATCTGCTGAATGTCGTCATGCTTCAGGCGACGCAGCAGCGAATGGATCATATCGTCGGTAATGCTCTCCTTTCCAAGGAACCGTAGCGCTACAAACACAAGGCCGCTCAAACGACCTGCCGTAGCCATAAAGCGTGGCGATGTGTGCTTAAGGAGAATCTCGCTTCGTCCAACAACGATCCGTTGCGTTCGCCCATCCGTTAGATACACCAGTTTCGAAGGCACCT
>VEQR01000045.1:13016-20144 GCA_018883125.1 Candidatus Kapaibacterium sp. | reverse complement strand
GATTCGTTTGACGATACAACAGGACGTCTGAACATCTTCGCTCCGGCTGGTACGGCGTTTGAGAAGGATAGCATTTTCGTGCTCAATCACGGCGGAGTTGTCTGCTACATCGACGGCATGCAGAAGATTCCCTTCAAGGTCTCTGTAACGCGTCCACCACACCTTTTCGGCGGATCGGCTCTTCCGATCGTTCGACTCAACGATACCGTGGATACGTATGAGGCACAGACATTCGATCAACTTGTTGACAGTCCAACTATCTATTCGCTTCCTGACACTGCATCCTTCACCGTTGCCGGTGTGAAGGTCCTGGTTCAGTGTGCTCATTCGGGTACGGACACCATTGCACGCGTGTACGCCGATGAACTGGCCAAGCATACGGCCACGATCGCGAAGTTCCTCCCGACGATGCCCGTGGACAGATACGCCTTTCTCTTCTACCTCTGGCGTGGTGATCGCTCCAAGGTGGCTCGTCCGTTTGAGATGGGCGCTCTCGAGCATAACAACAGCTCGTTCTACTTCCTTGGGTTTCAACGAAAGCCCATCGGACTTTCAGACATTTCAATTCATGAGTTTCTGCACATCCTGGTTCCACTGAATCTTCACAGTCACGAGATTCACGAATTCAACTTCCGACGTCCGGCAATGTCACAGCATCTCTGGCTATATGAAGGAACAACCGAGTACTTTGCCACGCTTGCCCCCTTGCACGACAAGACCATCAAGGAGGATCGGTTCCGCAATGAGATTCAGGGTAAGCTTCGCGGCAGCAACCTGCCGGACACCTTCTCGTTGACGGAGTTCTCGCGCAATGTGCTGACGGCGGAGAATCAGGAACTCTATCCTCAGATCTATACCTACGGCGCTGTGAATGCCTTCTATCTGGACGTGGTGATCCGCTCAGCGTCAGGGGGCAAGCAGGGTCTGCTTGATGTTGTCTATGAGCTCATGAAGGAGTTTGGACCCAATCGCCCCTTCCATGATGATTCGCTCTTCGATCACATCCAGCGAGTGACCGGTCCGGAAGTGCGGAGATACCTCGATACCTACGTCAGGGGGCGAAACCCGATTCCATCGGGAGATGTCCTTGCCAAGATCGGCTGGACGTATGTTCCCGAAAAACGGTCCGAGACCGTTGGCTACGGCCTCGAGGTTGACTTCGGCATGAACGGAGGCAAGCCATCGATAAAACTATCGCCTTCGGGCAAGGTAAACCCCATGAAGGTGCAGGATGGCGATGCGCTCGTGTCGATCGATGACGTTCCGCTGGCGGAGCTTTTCAATTCCGCCGAAGGCCGCACGATGATGCGCAAGCTCCGGACGCCTAGTAAGGGGGCTCCGATGAAACTCGTGGTGATGCGCAACGGAGCCGAGGTTGAACTCACCGGTGAAGCGACCACGGTTGAAAAGATCGATCGACACTTTATCGAGGCCAACCCGAATGCAACGCCGGAGCAGGTCGCTCTGCGAAACGCGGTGTTCTATTCTCCGACTGCGACGCGTTGATCCGTCCTCGTCGCAAGCTCCTCATTTCTGTTCAGGCCCCCATTTTTTGAATTGATTGCCCTAGGGACATCGGTATGCCCATCATTGGTAGCACTAAACAGACTCTACGTTTGATTGTGTTTCTCACTTCTTCGGCATTGGCGTTATGCGGTGAGATCCCTCAGCCGGTGATGAAAACATCATCAAACCGCGTACTGACAGATACTCTTACTCTGAAAATGTCCAGCGTTGTACTTCCTGGCCGCACGATCATGGCTAGTACATACAATGGCGTGGTACCGGGCTCAACATGGCGTGTGAGTCCCGGCGATACAATTCGCGTCCGATTGAACAACCAGTTGCCCCCGAATACTGATCAGGACAGTGCCGATCAAGGGAACTTTCCACAACGGGCAAATACCACAAACCTTCACGTCCACGGTCTCAATGTTTCGCCGAAGGGTAACAGTGACAACGTTCTGCTCTCAATACTTCCTGGCGAGTCGATTGATTATGTATTCGCCCTACCGAAGTATCACGCATCGGGAACCTACTGGTACCATCCTCACCATCACACCTCAACCTGGGCGCAGGTGTCGAGCAGCTTAGCTGGCAGCATCATCGTTGACGACGATCCCGATTCTACAGTAACCGATCCAAGACTTCTGCGATGCGAAAGCAAAGTATTTGTCTTCTCAATGATTCGATACGATACGGTCACAAACAGCGTTGGCGTGCCTGTCCGCTTGCGTAAGAGCACAATGTTTAGCCCACTCACGGGCATGGACTCTCCCGTTCTCGTCAACGGAGTCATGGATGGAACTGTTACCATGCGGCCTGGAGAGATCCAGCGTTGGAGACTTATCAATGGTACATTTGAGCCCCTTGTGAAACTTCGGTGGTTGAAGATCAACGGTACCGATACCACGGTCGTCCCACAACATGAGATTGCTGCCGATGGACTGTACTTCGATGCTATGAGAACGGTCGATACGGTTATCGTGCATACCGGTGCCCGGTCGGACGTTCTGGTAACTGCTCCCGCAACGACTGGCACCTATGTCGTTGAGCTGACCGCTCTTGGAACAAAATTCGAAGTCCTTGGTCGACGAATTGCCTTCGAACTCACCATCGACGGAGAGCCACTGAACCCTCCAATGGAGTTGCCAACGAGACTTCCCAAGGCCATGCAACGTGGAACGATCAATGATGATGAGATCGTTGGCAGCCGGGAGGTGGTGTTTGATATAGACCCGACTGGAACGGACACGGACTCCACCGCGGTCTCGCGCATGTTCAAGGTGAACAATGCGCCCTTCAATCATGATGTAGTGAACATCACAGTCAGAGCCGGAACAGCAGAGGAATGGACCATTCGCAACATCAGCAATGGTACCCACCCATTTCATATTCACGTCAATGAGTTTCAGGTGACCGAGATCGGTGGCGTAAAGCAAGACCCTCCGGTCTGGCGCGACGTGCTTCTGCTGATGCCGAAGACCACGTACAAGATTCGTCATCGATTTGATGCCGAGTTCGATGGCAAGACGGTACTGCACTGCCACTACCTGCCCCATGAGGATTGGGGAATGATGAATATCATCGAGATTCTTCCAGCTACATCGCCAGTACACGAACGTCCGTGGGATGAGCCCCTTGCCTTCCCGAACCCGGCGATTGGAAGATTTTCCACCATACACATCCGTGTGCCTGAGCTCATTCAGAACAAGGGGCTTACTGCAACCCTCTATGATTTGAGCGGCAATGTCCTTGTAGAGCAGAGACTCGAGCCGGGCACAGTGAATGCGAGTTTCGATATGCACGCCTCACCTGCAGGAACTTACTATGTCCGGCTCAGCGATGGCGCGTCCTTCAACAACACGGACATGATCGTTCTCATACGATGAAGTGCTGCACGCTAGCGCTGCTAGTAAAGGTTCTGCTGGCCTGTGTTGGCCATGCACAGGGCCTGGAACGACCACTGCCGGCGGTACTCGATACAGCCGGCAACTCTGTCAACATAGTTGCCATGTCGGACACGTCGCCGGTTATCGCAGTGAGATTCCTCGGATCGATGTGTACGCACTGCATGCAGCAGCTTTCACTCATGAAGCAGTACACGCAGCAATTGCGAGCGCTGGGAGCCAGAGTTGTTGCCTTCTCGCAGAATGATGTCAGCGAGTGTCGTGAGGTTTCCAAGCAGTATGGCTTTGCTGATGACGTGTTCTTGCTGTGCAGTGACGCTGACAATCGTTGCTCACGATCATTCGGAACAACAATTACGGAGCGTGATAGCTCCATAACCGAACTTCATGGTTTACGAATTTTCCTCAACCGACGTGTTGTGTTTGAGCATTATTCGATGACACCATTTATGGATATCCCACGCTTGTTAGCGATCCTATCGCGGAAATCTCACTGATCACACGGATACGCCACCCTATCGGGAACACCAGTCGTTGAGCTTCTGCGTAAACTCTTGGCTTGGCAACTGCTGTGTGGAATAGTGTCCACCAACCATTCGCTGCCTCATCGCCTCAAACAGCGTTACAGCGCATGCAACTGAGATGTTGAGGGACTGAATCATGCCAATCTGAGGAATCAGAAAGTTACCGTCAGCTTTGAGGCGAGCCTCGTCTGAAACTCCATGGTGTTCGTTGCCAAAGACAAGAGCCACGGGCTGCGTAAGATCGAGCTCATGCAGCGAAACAGCGTCGCTCGACATATGCGTGGTGTAAATGGAAAACCCCTTGCTACGCAATGCAGTATAGCATTCATCAACCGTTTGATGCAGGCGAACATCTACCCACTTTCGAGCGCTGGCAGATGACTTTTCTCCGAGGTCAGGAAAGACAGTGCGACCGTAGTAAACACCGTGGGCCTCGACCACGCCAACGGCATCGCACGACCGTATCACAGCACTGATGTTGTGAGGGTCATGGACATTTTCAAACACGACGGTAAGCGTTGGCTGACGCTTCTCCAGAACCCGGATGATTTTGGCCCGGCGCTCCGGAGTGATTGTATCAGGAGACGGCATACTGGGGCCGACTCACTTATCCGCTTCACCCATAACAGGATCGATCGAACCAATGATCGCCACAACGTCCGACACCATCGCCCCCTCGGCCATGTGCTTCAGGGCCTGAAGGTTGGAGGATGACGGCGAGCGGATCTTCAGCTTCCACGGGTGACCCGTGCCGTCGCTGACGATGAAGAAGCCCAGCTCACCCTTCGGAGATTCGATCACCGTATAGGTTTCGCCCTTCGGAGGCATTGTACCGAAGTTGATGATCATGAAATCGTTGATCAGCTCTTCCATCTTCGTGTAGATGTTCGCCTTGCGCGAGAGTACGGACTGCGGCTGATCTTCGTTGAGCACCGGCGTGCGAGGCATTGCCTCGAGCTTGTCGAGCACCTGGTGGCAGATCTTCATCGATTCCCAGACTTCGGCGTTGCGGCACATGTAGCGTGAATAGCAGTCACCGTCGTTACGGGTGATCACGTCGAATTCGACCTGATTGTAGAACATGTACGGTTGATCGCGGCGCAGATCGCGGGCAACGCCAGATCCTCGAAGCGTCGGTCCGGTCAGACCGAGGGCGATCGCCTTCTCGGCGGTGATGTGGCCGACTCCCGCCATGCGGTCAACAAAGATGCGATTACGGTTAACCAGGCCCTCGACTTCCTTCATACGCTCAGGGAGCTGGTTCAACCACAGACGGATATCGCGCATCACATCATCAGGGATGTCATTAGCAACGCCGCCGATGCGGGCAAAGCTCGTAGTGAAACGTGCTCCGCAGATCCGCTCAAAGAGGTCGTATTGCTTTTCGCGCTCGGTAAACGTCCAGAGGAAAACTGTCATGGCCCCCACGTCCATGGACGTTGCGCCCATGGCCAACAGGTGCGAAGAGATGCGGGCAAGTTCGCTCACCAACATGCGCACCCAAACAGCTCGGTCCGGCACGTGCACACCTGCAGCCTTTTCGATGGCCATGCAGATACCCACGTTATTAGAAAGGGGCGACAGGTAATCCAGACGGTCCGTGTGCGGAATGAACTCGTGATATGTACAGCTTTCGGCAAGCTTCTCAAAGCCGCGGTGCAGATATCCCAGTTCCGGAACGCACTTGGCAACCGTCTCTCCGTCCAGACGCAGCAGCACGCGCAACACGCCGTGTGTGGCAGGGTGCTGCGGACCCATGTTGAGAACCATATCATTCTCAAGCGGATCCTCGAACATGGCTACGGTGTCTTTGTCCTGGACCTCACGCAGGATCTTGGCCTGACGCAGGGTCTCGACGCGTTCGAGCATGGCGGAGTTGGAAACGGGTATAGACATGGGCTCTTGGGTGACGTGTTGGATTGTCAAGACGTTGGGCCGAAAATACGGAAGGTCAGCGGATGATAGACACGATCCATCGGTTCAATTCTCTCTCGATCTCTGGCGTTGGCCAGTGGCCACCCTGAAAAGGATGAAACTCCGGCGAGAACCCCGCCGCATCAAGTGCCGCGCGGTAGGACTCTCCAACGGCATACGAAACGATCGGGTCAGCCGTGCCATGCGCCACAAACACTGGCGGCCGAGGAAGCGGCACGGAGACAAAACGTGACTGCACATTCCAGCTCGGATACACCGACGCGCTGATCGAGGCTACACCGGCAAGGCGCTCCGGAATCAACGTCAAAAGGGCGTGCGCAAGGAAGCCCCCTTGCGAGTACCCCACTACGATTGTCCCCTTGGACGTGTCAACACGATACCTACGTCGGGCATCTTCCATGACTTCGGCATACCAGCTGGCAGTAAGCTCAATGGATTCTCCCCGGAGCGAGTCCGGCGCTCCTATGGCGTCAGCAACACCTGTGTAAGCCCCCTGTCGCTTGCCCACTGTCTCCGGAATCTTTACGTAGGGGGCTTCGGGGCACACCACCACCACGCTGTCGATGCCCATTCCCGCAAACCACGTCAACAACATCTGCGGCGTATTTCCATTGCCGTGCAACAGCAGAATCAGCGGGTAGCGCCGAGCGCTCGAATCATATCCGCGTGGCAACGAGACCTTGTACCGACCCAGGCGTCTCTGTTCGATATGACGCCACGTGCCGACGGTATCAACGCTGATCACCGCTGGCGGAGATGCAAGTACGGGCGCCGGAACCTCCTTATACCCCTTCGGACGCTTGGTCTGCGCCCTGGCCTCAGGGGGCGGTACAACTGCAATCCCCAGAGCGAAAATGATCGCCCAAAACAACGCGAGCGGCCAGTGGCCGCTCGATGTCATATTGGTTGTGGGCGAAGTGGGACTTGAACCCACACGTCCTTGCGAACACGGGCTTCTGAGACCCGCCTGTCTGCCAATTTCAGCACTCGCCCAATAATGTGCGGAGAGGGAGGGATTCGAACCCTCGATAGGATTGCTCCTATAACGGTTTTCGAGACCGTCCGATTCAACCACTCTCGCACCTCTCCGTGTCATGTGATTGACAAGGCCGCGAAGATAAGACTGAATAATGAATTACGGAATTACGGAATTACGGAATTACGGAATTACGGAATTACGGAATTACGGAATTACGGAATTACGGAATTACGGAATTACGGAATTACGGAATTACGGAATTACGGAATTACGGAATTAC
>VEQR01000045.1:0-12916 GCA_018883125.1 Candidatus Kapaibacterium sp. | reverse complement strand
GAATTACGGAATTACGGAATTACGGAATTACGGAATTACGGAATTACGGAATTACGGAATTACGGAATTACGGAATTACGGAATTACGGAATTACGGAATTACGGAATTACGGAATTACGGAATTACCGAATGACTGGATGACTGAATGACTGAATGACTGAATGACTGAAGTACTGAATGACTGAAGTACTGAAGTACGAGGTTGCGGAGGCCGCAAGACAGCTGCACTGTACTTCCGTACTTCCGTACTTCTGTACTTCCGTACTTCCGTACTTCTGTACTTCTGTACTTCCGTACTTCTGTACTTCTGTACTTCCGTACTTCTGTACTTCTGTACTTCTGTACTTCTGTACTTCTGTACTTCTGTACTTCTGTACTTCTGTACTTCTGTACTTCTGTACTTCCGTACTTCCGTACTTCTGTACTTCTGTACTTCCGAACTTCTGTACTTCTGTACTTCTGTACTTCCGTAATTCCGTAATTCCGTACTTCCGTAATTCAGTAACTCAGTAACTCCCTATCTCTGCTCTGAGATTTAAGTACGACACATATCGTTCTTCATCGATGAAGCCATCCTCGACGGCGGCTTTGACGGCGCAGCCGGGCTCGTGGGTGTGGGAGCAGGGAGTGAACTTGCATTGCTCAGCGAAGGGGGCGAATTCTTCGAAGTAGAACGGAAGCTCGTCGGCACCCAGCTCCCAGATGGCGAGTTCGCGGATGCCGGGGGTATCGACGACCGAGCCGCCATTGCGCAGTGGGATCACGATGGCGGCAGTGGTAGTGTGCCGACCCTTTTCGTATTTGCGGGAGATATCGCCGACCGACTGCTGGAGGTCGCTGAATTCATTGATTATCGACGACTTCCCCACACCGGAGGGTCCGGAGAGGAGCGTCATACGGTCTCGCAGGACCTCCTCCAACTGCGCCATGCCAAGCCCCGTTGCAACGCTTGTGAGAATGACAGGGATACCAAGCACCTCCCAGTACACCCGAAGGTCGTCCATCACATCGTTATGATACTCCTCGTCGAAAAGATCCAGTTTGTTGATGATGATCAGCGGCTCCAGGTCTCCCTTGTCGGCCGCGATCAGATACCGGTCGATGAGACGCTTGTTATAGTCCGGCTGTGTGCACGACATCACGATTGCCATCGCATCGACGTTTGCCGCTAACACCTGCTCGCGGCGCTCTCGGCCGGCAACCTTCCGCGAGAGTACCGTCAGGCGCTGCTCGACCTTGACGATGACACCCGATCGGTCTCCCTCGTCGGTAGCGATCTGCTCCGGCACCAGCCAGACGGCATCGCCGACAGCAACCAAACTCGATTCGTGGGGCGCATCAAGGATACCCGACACGCTGCAGATCATAAGCTCATCGTCAACCGCAACCACCCAGCGCGGCCCCACCGGCGTGATGACCACGCCCTGTAAAGCCCCCTGAGGGGGTTCCTGACCCTGTTTGACCCGTGTTCGGGTTCTGTCGAGAAGCCGACGCTCCAGCCGGCTGCGCTTGCGCAGTCCCGGTTCGTCGGCCCGCTCGTCAGGGCGTCCTTCGCCCCGTCGGCTCACTCCGTCACCCGTCTTTGGAGCATTGGTTCTGCCTTTCTGAAGTCGTATCTTGTCCGCAGTTTGTTTTCAAATTAACAGGAACACTTTGAACTACCGGTGGATTACCCGGGAATGTACTGATGAAGATGCCGTCAAAACGATAAACTCCGAACTTTCGCTCCCGCTTCCGATCGCCCGTGTGCTGGTTGGACGAGGGATGAGGACCGTTGACGATGTTCAGCGGTTCTTTGAACCATCATTGGATCATCTCCACTCGCCGTGGCTCATGGACGGCATGGAGGTGGCTGTGGATCGTATCGTGCAGGCCATTTCGGCCCGCGAACTGATATGGATCCATGGCGACTATGATGTTGATGGCACATCCAGTACTGCTATGTCCCTCCATTTCCTTCGCAGGATAGGAGCTCGCGTGGACTACCACATTCCGAGTCGCCTGGAAGAAGGATTTGGATTCACGCCCCTTTCTGTTGACCGCGCCCATCAGGCCGGAGCAACGGTCATCGTGACGGTTGACGTTGGCGTTACGGCCTCGAAAGCCGTCGAACGTGCGCGGTCTCTCGACATCGACGTGATCGTCTGCGACCACCATCAAGCAGCCGAAGATATTCCCGGATGTCTGGCACTGCTGGACCCGATCAAACCGGGATGCAGCTATCCGTTCAAGGGGCTGGCAGCCTGTGGTGTTGCCTTCAAGCTCATCCAGGCTCTGAGCGAACGTCAGGGCTACCCGGAATTGGCCTATGAATACCTCGACTTCGCTGCCATTGCCAGTGCCGCAGACATCGCACCCCTGGTTGGTGAAAACCGCGTTCTGAGTCATTTTGGTCTGGAGCTACTGAACTCCTACACCCGAGCTGGCTTTAAGGGGCTCATCGACTGTGCCGGACTGCCCCTTGGACAGCTCACCAATTCGAGTGTGATCTTTGGGATGGCACCGCGTATCAATGCTGCCGGACGCCTTGGCGACCCACGCAGAGCGGTGGAAATGATGCTGCAGGATGACGAACTCCGCGCTTTCCAGATTGCCCAAGAACTCGAGCATGATAACCGCCAGCGTCGGGCAATCGACGAACATACCTTTGAAGAAGCTGCCCAAATGGCCGAGCAGCAGCTCATCAATCAAAGCGGCAAAGCATTGATATTACACAAGGATAGCTGGCACGCTGGCGTTATCGGAATTGTTGCCTCACGCCTTGTCGAACGCTTCAACGTGCCCTCGATCATGCTCACAACGATCGACGGAATCGCCAAGGGTTCGGCCCGATCGGTAAAGCAGTTCGATATCCACGATGCTCTGAAACAGTGCGAAGACCTGCTGATAGAGTTTGGTGGGCATATTCATGCTGCCGGTCTGTCCCTGGCAGTGGAGAACATCCCGGAACTACAGCGCCGACTCGATGAAATCGCCGCCGTTGCCTTGGCTTCGGAAAAACTCGAACATGAGATTGTAATTGATGCAGAGCTTCAGTTCAACGACCTATCCCCCTCTCTAATGGCCTACTTAGGGAAGTTCGCCCCCTTCGGCCATCAGAACACGCGTCCGGTGTTCATAACCCACAATGTGGTATCAGCTAATGGCGTGAAGATCGTAGGCAACAACCATTTGAAGTTCCGTGCCATGCACCGCAACTTCCAGATTGATGCCATCGGTTTTGGGCTTGGTGGAAAACTCCCTGATGTCAGCCACGGCAGAACGTTCTCGATGGTCTACACCCTCGAAGAGAACTTCTTCCACGGAACCAGCAGTCCGCAGATCCGCATCAAGGACGTTCGCGCAACCTCATAAGTCGGCAGAGTTATCCACATCCCATCGATGATACCACTCTGGGATGTCTCGCAGCCCCATCGAGGCATCATACGGGACGTCACAAAAACTGGCCAAGTTGTTGTAGATGCAACGACTTCAGGCCAATCGTTCACCCTTTCTCTCCCGAACGATCCACTCCTGCAGGCAACCTGGCTGAATGCAGCCAGAACCCTAAAAGGGCGCAGCGTTGCACTTGTTTTCCACACTGTGGATAAGCCTGTCGCCCCACTTTTCGTTCTAGAGCCGGAGATCACACTCGACGTAACCGAGGCTGCCGGACTTCTGAACGAGAGCGGCATAAGTGTCCGTAAGCTTGGTCTGCGACGCCTGCGCTCCATGCAGCCCGTTACGGAGCATCTTGTCAAGGGTAGTATCATTAACGCGGCCCTTGATGAACTGGTCCGCCATCCGATGGCATCCGACCGGCAGATCATGAGCGCAGCCATGCGCTCTCGCCCCCTGGCCATCGCCCAGCTCGCGCATGTCGGAGGTCAGTACACGGGCATCGAGAGACTGGTCGAGGAACTCCTGCCGCGCCTGCGCTCCATGTTATCCTCGTGGGAAGGGGCGAATGTGATTCTGGAGCCGTTTCTCATCTCCCCCGTGCTGGGTCTGCAGGGCAGGGCCGACGTTGTGGTGCGCCGCGGAAGCACTGTGGAAGTGATCGAACTGAAGGCTGGCAAGCCCCCTTCCACGGGCCGACCCGACCATGCCGCCCAGGCTGCCAGCTATGCCATGCTATTGCGGACAGCCCGGGAAAGCGTCGACGCGATCACCTCGCACTTGTGGTATGTGCAGGATGCAAACGACCCATTACGGTCGGTGGACGATATCGATGCCTACGCCCGCTCCATCATTGATGCCCGAAATGCAATCGTGCTAACCGAACTGACGTTGGCCGATGGCAACATGCACGTGCTGAAAGTTGCCCAAAAGAGCCCGGGAAGTGGCTCTGGCCTGTCCAGCTACGACGTGCGGGACGCCGCCGACCTAGCCGACGTGCTTAGACGGCTGACGGTGATCGAACGCCAGGCCGTGAGCGAGTGGATGCGGATGTCCGCCAACGAGCTTCTGGCCACGCGCATCGGAGGGGGCTCGGCACGGTGTGCCGCCGACCTATGGCGTTTGACGGCAGAGCAACGTCGTGATGCCCCATCGGTACTATGTGATCTGACCATCGACCTTGGACGCTCGGTGCTGGAGTCAATGCATCTCTGCTTTCACCGACTCCCACAGAGAATGCCCACCGCCATCCGTCAGGGAGATATGGTGGTGCTGCGGCGAGTGGTGGAAACCGAAGAGCAGTCAGCTCCCAGCAGCATGGTTCTTTACAAAGGAAGCGTCCGCTCGATCGATACCAACGAGATCACCATTTCGCTGCGCAACAAGTTCGCCGACATTGATGTGAGCCAGACGTCGGGCTGGATGATCGAGCAAGACGTTATGGACCAGAGCACCCGGGCCATGTCGACATCTGTCCGCAGCCTTCTTGATGCCCCGGCCGAGCGCCGGGCAATGATCCTTGGGCTTGCGACGCCCACGCACGGTCCCATATCCGCCTCGTTCGCCCCTGCTCTTACCGATGTGCAGCGTTCGGTGGTAGAGCGAGCCGTTGCCGCCCGCGACCTTTTCCTTATCCAGGGTCCACCGGGTTCAGGAAAAACCTCAGCCGTCCTGCGCGCGATCATCCAAGAGCTACTCCGCAAGCCCCATGAACGCATCCTCGCCGTGGCCTTTACCAACAGAGCGGCCGACGAGATCTGTGAGGTTCTCACCTCCCACTCGGTCGAGTTTCTGCGTCACGGAAGCTTAGAGGGGGCCACCGGAGAGCGCTCGATACCACGCTTGGCGCGTGAACTCCCTCCGCAGGAGCTCAGCACCCTGGTCAGCACCTGCCGCGTAATCGTCTCCACACTTGCATCGGTTGGATCCGCAAGCGAGCTATGGGGCTTCGGTGAATTCTCCACGGTGGTGGTAGACGAGGCATCGCAGATCGTCGAGCCGCAACTAGTGGGAATCATGGCCAAGTGCCGACGCTCCATCCTGATCGGCGACCATTGCCAGCTGCCGGCGGTGATATCCCAGCCGGCGGCCGGTTTGGACGTGCGGTATGAAGGGTTGGAGTCCATCTGCATGACCAACCTCGGAACCTCCGCCTTCGAACGCCTAGTACGGTGTGCCCATAAACGCGGTGATACGGACTCGGTAGCCATGCTTACCCAGCAAGGACGGATGCACCAGGACGTGATGCGGTTTCCATCTCACGCGTTTTACGGCGGACGTCTGGAATGTCTATGGGAGGCGCAGAAAGGCGCAGCTCCTTTGCCATGGTCATCGGTCATAGATTGCCGCGTCGGATTCATTCCTGTGGAGGACGCCGAGCAGCAAAGGATCGAAGCAACCATCCTCTGTGATCTGGCCGCATCGATCCTGCGTCACCCGGACGTGCAGGCGCCCCCTACCATCGGCATCATCACGCCGTTTCGGGCACAGAACACGCTCGTTACGCAGATGCTCGACGCGCTTCTCGATGAGCCGCTGCGCGAGCATGTGTCGGTAGACACCGTAGAGCGCTTCCAGGGAAGTGAGCGCGATGTGATCCTTTACGGCACGGCGGTAAGTTCCCCGCTGGAGCTCGAAGCGATCCGGTCCGAAGTAGATATCGACGGTGTAATCGTCGATCGGAAACTGAACGTGGCAATCACGCGTGCACGCCAGCAGTTTGTGCTGGTGGGCAACCCGAAAGCCCTTTCGGCCTCGCCGATCTATGACGCGCTTATGGCAGAACTTCCGCCGCGCAGCAGACCATCGTAGCTTTGCAGCCATGGCAGGACACAGCAAATGGGCCAACATCAAGCGTCGCAAGGCAGTGGTCGACGCCAAGCGTGGCAAGCTTTTTACGAAGGCCTCCAAGGAGATCATCGTTGCGGCGCGGCTAGGAGGGGGCGACCCCGACGGCAATGCACGGCTGCGTATGGCCATTGAGAATGCGCGTGCCGTTTCGATGCCGGTCGATACGATCAAGAGGGCCATTCTGCGCGGCACGGGAGAGCTTGAAGGCACTACCTACGAAGATGTCACCTACGAAGGGTATGGTCCGGGAGGCGTAGCAATTATCGTTGTCTGCACAACAGACCACCGCAACCGCACCACTCAGGAGCTGCGTGCCAGCTTTTCGAAGTACAGCGGCAACCTCGGCGAAACCAACTCGGTCAGCTGGAACTTTACGCGTCGCGGCGAGATCCGCATTGAAACAACCAAGACCGAAGATGAACTACTGCTGACGGCTCTTGATGTTGGCGCAGAGGACGTGGTAATGATCGATGACGGGGCTCTTGTCTTCTGCAGCGTGGACACACTCGGAACGGTCGGCAACGGACTTGCCAGCGCGGGCCTGAACGTGCGCGAGCAGCGCATCGTCTTTGAGCCGGGTACAATGGTCTCCGTGAGTGACGCTGATAGCATCCGACTGCTGGAGAAATTCCTTGACGTGCTCGACGATTACGACGACGTCCAAGAGGTGTTTCATAATGCCGACCTGCCCGACGAGGACTGATCGTGCGAATCCTTGGAATCGATCCCGGCTCGGTGGTCTGCGGATACGGCGTCATTGATACTGACGGCTCCAAGCTGACGCTTGTCGAATATGGCGTGATAGCCGTTAAGCGCCGCAACCTCTCGTTCCCGGAACGTCTGCGCGATATTCATGAGCGCATGAGTGCCGTGATCGAGCGCACAAAGCCAGACGTCTGCGCCATGGAAAAGGTCTTCCACGCAAAGAACGTCCTCTCGGTGGTTCAACTGGCCCATGCCCGCGGCGTGGCAATGCTATCCTGTGCGCAGGCCGGACACTCCCCGCTTGAGTACACGCCCATGCAGGTAAAGCGCAGCGTTACCGGACGCGGCGCAGCCACAAAGGAGCAGGTTCAGCACATGGTTCAGGCAATCTTGTCCATTCATGAAACGCCACAGTTCTTCGATGCAACCGATGCCCTTGCCGTGGCGATCTGTCATGCGGTGAATGGCAAGCCCCCTGCCCCGGGCAAACGCAGCGCTGCGACATCCAAACGGCAGGCATGGAAAGACTTCGTTACGGCCAATCCGACACGGGTGCGGAAATCATAAGCGGTGGTATTTTTGCACCGCTCGTTTTTACCCGCACTTACCTACGGAACAATCAATGGCCACGAAGATTGCCATCAACGGATTTGGACGCATCGGACGCTTGGTGTTCCGTGCTCTTACGCAACGCGGTGCTGACGTGGAGATCGTTGGCATCAACGATCTGACCGATGCCGCTACACTTGCTCACCTGCTGAAGTACGACTCCGTGCACGGACGCTTTGGCGGCACCATCGAGGTGGACGGCAACGTTATCATCGTCAATGGCCATCGCATCGCGATCTCGGCAGAGAAGCAGATTGAGAATCTTCCATGGAGCGGACTGGATGTGGTGATCGAGTCAACCGGAAAGTTCACCGCCAAGGCGGATCTCGACAAGCACCTGCGTCACGCGCGCAAGGTGATCCTGACCGCGCCTGCCAAGGATAAGCTCGACGGTACGATCGTCCTGGGTGTGAATGATCATGAATTGACGTCGGACATGCATGTTGTGTCGAACGCATCATGCACAACCAACTGCCTTGCCCCGATGGTGAAGATCCTTCACGAGAACTTCGGCATCGTCAACGGCTTTATGACCACGGTGCATGCCTACACCAACGACCAGAACATCCTTGACCTGCCGCACAAGGACCTGCGTCGGGCACGTGCTGCCGCCCAAAACATCATCCCCACCACCACGGGTGCCGCAAAGGCCGTCAGTGAAGTCATGCCGGCAATGAAGGGGCGTCTGGACGGTCTGGCATTCCGCGTGCCGACGCCGGACGGATCGGTAACGGACTTTACGGTTGTCCTGGAGAAGGCCGCCACCAAAGAAGAGATCAATGCCGCCTTCAAGGCCGCAGCCGAAGGCCCGATGAAAGGCATTCTTGAATACTGCACGGACCCTGTCGTATCGACTGACATCGTCGGCAACCCGCACTCGTGCATCTTCGATGCCCTGAGCACGATGGCCATGGGCACCACAGTAAAGGTCGTTGGCTGGTATGACAACGAGTGGGGCTACTCCAACCGAATCGCCGATCTTCTGCTGCGAGTAACAGCGTGATCCGCTCGATCACGGGCATCGACGTAGCCGGCAAGCGCGTGCTTGTGCGGGTTGACTTCAACGTACCGCAGGATGATAGCGGTGCCATTACGGATGATACGCGCATCGTCGAATCGTTGCCAACGATCATGTCGATCGTGGACCGCGGTGGCGTGGCCGTTCTGATGTCCCACCTCGGACGTCCGAAGGGCACACGGGATCCGAAATACACTCTGCGTCCGGTGGCTGAGCATTTGGCCGCACTGATGCGCTCGCGCGGCGTGGCGGTGAACTTTGCTGCCGAGTGTACCGGCGCTGTTGCCGAAGGAGCCGTTGCAAAAGCCCCTTTCGGAAGCATTGTTCTTTTGGAGAATCTGCGGTTTCATGCCGAAGAGGAAGCAAACGACGCAGCCTTCTGCGAAGCACTTGCGCGCCTCGGCGATATCTACTGCAACGACGCCTTTGGGACGGCGCATCGTGCTCATGCCAGCACGGCCGGCATTGCGCATCTCTTTGCCGAGCGCTGTGCTGGACTTCTCATCATGAAGGAACTCGAGTATCTCGGCTCCGCGTTGGCCAACCCTAAGCGTCCGCTGGTGGCCATCATGGGCGGCTCGAAGATCTCGGGCAAGATCGACGTCATCAATGCCCTGCTGTCATCCTGCGACACCATTCTTGTTGGTGGCGGAATGATGTTCACGTTTCTCAAGGCCAAGGGGCTGAATGTTGGCAGCTCACTCGTCGAGGAAGACCGCATTGAGCTGGCCCGCGAGCTTATGCAGCGCGCCGCCGATGCCGGCGTGCAGCTGCTGATTCCCACCGATACAATTGTTGCGCCTGCCTTTGCCGATACAACCGACAACCGCATCGTATCCGTTGAGGCCATCCCTGACGGTATGATGGGATTGGACATCGGTCCGGACACGCAAAAGCGATTCGCCGATGTGATTCGCTCCGCCGGCACGGTTGTCTGGAACGGTCCGATGGGTGTGTTCGAGTTTGCCCACTTCCAGGGCGGAACACGCACCGTGGCCGACGCAATGGCCGACGCAACCGCGTCGGGCGTCGTGACGATCGTCGGCGGCGGAGACTCTGCCGCAGCCGTCACGCAATTCGGTCATGCGAAAAACGTCACCCACGTCTCCACGGGTGGTGGCGCCTCTCTCGAATTCCTCGAAGGCAAGGCACTACCCGGCGTTGTCGCACTCGAAAGCTAACCCATGTCCTCCTTCTACGGCCAAGGCCGCGGCCTGAGCGCCTTCCCTCCGGTGATCAAGTTCCTCTTGTTTGCCAACGTCGGCATCTTTCTATTTCAGGCACTAATGCTCTCGGGCCTTACCCTAGGCGGTGTTCCGATCGATAACGTTGTGACCGAGGCATTTGCCTTATGGCCATACGAGAGCGGACTCTTCTTTCCGTGGCAGCTGCTGTCGTATCAGTTCATGCACGGCGGTCTGGGACACCTCTTCTTCAACATGCTCGCGCTGTGGATGTTCGGCATGGAACTCGAGCACCTCTGGGGCTCGCGTCGCTTTGCCGCCTACTACATCCTTTCGGGCATCGCCGCCGGCATCGTCCATCTTGCTGTGCATCCGATCGTCGACGGTAGTATGGCGCCAACCATCGGTGCATCCGGATCGATCATGGGCGTACTGCTAGCCTTTGGGATGACCTTCCCCGACAGGCCAATCATGATGTTCCCACTGTTCTTCCCGATCCCGGCACGCTACTTCGTACTGATCTATGCCGGCTTTGATCTGCTGAACGGTCTCATGAACACCAGTGATGGCGTGGCACACTTTGCGCACCTTGGCGGAGCCCTTGGCGGGTTCCTGCTGCTGAAGTTTGGAGAGCCCCTTCTCAGCCGTCTGGAAGGTAAGCGAGGGGGCCAGCGGAATCCATTCCGGAGCAATGTGATTGACGTGGACTTCCGTGAAATCCCGCGTCCACCGTCAATGACCTCAAGCTTTCGCAGTGCCGAGCCCCCTGCCCCAGAACCACCACGCGCAGCCTCACCGGCACGGTTTGTGGTGAACGGCGAGCCGATCACGCAGGAACAGGTCGATGCCATTCTTGACAAGATCAACCACGGCGGGTATCATGGACTGAGTGAGCGCGAGAAGACCATTCTGTTCGAAGTCAGTCGTCAGATATAATGTCAACTCCATTGCCATCTGCCCCCTACTGTCAATCGCTGACGTCGTACAAACGACGTGAGACCATCACGGCGCACATCGGCGATCTGACCATGGGCTCATCGGCGCCGATCCGCGTGCAGTCGATGACCACCACAAACACGATGGACACCGAAGGCACCATCGAACAGTCCATCCGGATGATCGATGCCGGCTGCGAGCTTGTGCGCATCACGGCACCCAGCATCCGCGAGGCCAAGAACCTGGAGCATATTCGGACAGGACTTCGGCAAAGGGGCTACACAACGCCCCTCGTTGCCGACATCCACTTCACACCGAACGCTGCCGAGATCGCAGCAAGATTGGTGGAGAAGGTGCGCATCAATCCGGGCAACTACGTTGATAAGAAGCAGTTCAACATCATCGAGTACACCGATGCGCAGTACGCCGAAGAGCTACAGCGAATTCGGGATCGATTTGTACCGTTGGTCAAGATTTGCAAAGAGCATGGTACGGCCATGCGCATCGGCACGAATCATGGGTCGCTCTCGGACCGCATCATGAGTCGCTATGGAGACTCGCCCCACGGAATGGTCGAGTCTGCCCTGGAGTTTCTGCGCATTGCCGACGACGAGGGCTTCGACAACATCGTGCTTTCGATGAAGTCCAGCAACCCGATCGTCATGATCCACGCCTATCGCCTCCTCGTGGCCACGCTCAATGAGCAGAATATGAAGCCCTATCCGCTGCACCTCGGCGTTACCGAGGCCGGTGACGGCGAGGATGGGCGCATCAAGAGTGCGCTCGGCATTGGAACGCTGTTGCTGGACGGTCTCGGCGACACGGTTCGCGTCTCGCTGACCGAAGAACCCGAAGCCGAGATCCCCGTTGCACGCGCACTCATTCGCAGGTACGCGCAATGAGGTCGCCCTACACCTATCATCGACGTCAGACCCATGCCGTTTCCGTGATCGGTCACGAAAACGTACCACGCGTTGTGGCGGACCTTCGTGCTGTGGACATCACGCGCATGGAGGATCTGGCAGACATCGGCCACACATACGATGCCATCACCGACAAGTGGTCCACCTCGGACCAGGCAGCTGAATTCCTCTACATGGGTGCTCGCCCCCTGCCATTCATGGCACCGGCCGGAACGCGTCAGCTTCTCGATGTGTCGACGTGGCTCGGACATGACGACCATTTCTATTGTGTACCGGTGTTTACCATCGACGAGTGGCGAAGCATTGAGACGCGGCACACCGTGATGAATGTTGTGCGCTGCACCTCATCGGATCTCACGACTGAGATCCTGCACGAACTTGCCGAAGATGCCAGCGTTGTGCTCATGATCCGCAGCACATCGTCGGCCATCTTCACCGACATGCGTGCCTGTGCGGACACGATGCTCGCGGCGCATGTTCACATGCCTGTCGTGATTGAGTACCATTCGTCAGGCGATTCCATCGACGACGGCATCCTTGACGCCTCCACCGATGTAGGGGGCCTGCTTGTGGAGGGCCTTGGCGACGCTGTCATGATGACGCTGTCATCAGTCAAGGGGCTCGACACCGCAACCTCCATTCGCACCGCCTTCGGCATCCTTCAGGCCGCCCGCACGCGGATGACCAAGACCGAATACATCAGCTGTCCATCCTGCGGTCGTACACTTTTTGACCTTCAGGAAACAACATCCATGATCCGCTCGCACACCGACCACCTCAAGGGCGTGAAGATCGGCATCATGGGCTGCATCGTCAACGGTCCCGGCGAAATGGCCGACGCCGACTACGGCTATGTGGGCTCCGGTCCCGACCGTATCACCCTCTACCGCGGCCAGGAAATCGTCAAACGCAACATCCCTTCGGCTGGCGCCGTCAACGAACTCATCGGCATCATCAAAGATGATGGACGATGGGTTGAGCGGTAAGATCCGTCATTCCCGCGCAAGCGGGAATCCATCTTCGTCGTTCCCAACGGCTCCCCTGAGATCCCACGCGGTCCCTCGTTGCCTTCGGCAACTCGGGATGACGCCCATGCAGGTTACAGGTGACGGGTTACGGGTGACAGGTATGAAAATATCATGCTTAATGGGGTCCCTCGTAGCCTTCGGCAACTCGGGATGACGTCCATGCGATGCTGGGTGGAGTATTATTACAAAATGTGGCAGCGTCATCCCGAGGGCCCCGAACGCAGTGAGGGGGCCGAGGGACCAACCTCAGTACCTCAGTACCTCAGTACCTCAGTACCTCAGTA
>VEQR01000126.1 GCA_018883125.1 Candidatus Kapaibacterium sp. | reverse complement strand
GACAGTATCCGCCGCCGCTCGCAGATGGTAACGTATGGCTCGGCGGAGCTGGCCCCGGGTGCCGTTAACCTCGACACCGTTTATATGTATTCGACGCTCGGTTTGACGTCGATCGATGTGCTTCAGAGTCTCACCGACGAAGATGCGCCGTTCTCCGGACGTGAAGCAAAGTCCGATTCGCTGGTCAACCTGTACCGGTATCTCGGGTTCTGGATGCGAATCGACGTGATTCTTTCGGTACCGGACACCGATAATCCGGTTACGCCCGGTCCGACGGTGTTTGCCTGGCCGAATCCGTTTCGCGACGTGATCCGCCTGCGCGTTCCACGGGGAATGTTCGAGAACATCGACGCGTACGTGTACTCGCTCGACGGTCGTGAGCTGGGCAAGCTGACAGTGGAGTCGGCCGACGACCTGTCTTATGTGTTCGTCTGGAACGGCACCGCCGCCGACGGCACGGACGTTGCCAACGGCACGTATATCGTTCGCCTGCTGGCCACCCTGCCCGGCAGCAACCAGCAGCTCGGCTACTCGGCCAAGATCATGAGGTCCAGATGATCCGGTCCATGCGACCATATCGTCATGCCTGGACCATTGTCATGGCCGTGCTGATGCTCGTCGGAGCCGCCATCGACCTGCAGGCCCAGGGCCAGAAGGTCCCCATGCGCCTGTCCTTCCAGGGATTGCTCCTTCGCAAGGATGGTACGCTGTATCAGGACGGTACCTTCAACATCACCGCGGAACTCTATGATGATGAGGTGGCCGGCAATCGCGTGTACGTCACCACCATGCCGGTGGTGGTAGTCAAGGGCGTCTTCGGCATGATCCTCGGGGAGATCGACCCGCTTGATGATGTGGACTTCACGAAACAGCTCTGGCTGGATATCAAGGCTCCGGACGCACTGCCATTTAGCAAGCGCACGCAGCTGACCAGCGCACCGTATGCCATGGTAGCCCAAAGTGCCGTGGTGGCCGGCGGACTGGCTCCCGATGCATCCGGCGCGGTGCTGAGCCTGAACCGTTTGCAAGGTAACCTCAATCTCAAGGCAGGCTCCGGTATCACGATTGCCGAAGATGCCAATGCCAACGAGATCGTGATCGACGCTTCAAATCTGTTGAACATGATCGATCTCGTGTCCCTCGACACGGCCGTGGTTGGCATCAACCGTAAGCTTGTAAAGGATTCGAAGACAGGCGAAGACAAAACGGTGATCGAAGTGTTCCTGAAGGATACGTCGCTCACCAACAAGTACCTGTCTAGAACGGGCGCATCGGCGGGTCCAACGGTGGTTTCGTACGATAAGGACTGGATCAACATTCCACAGTATACGATCGACCGTGATGGACGCATTACGTCTGTCTCAACGGTGCGCGTGCCACGCCGTCCGGACAATCTGCGCCCGAATCGTGTGGTGATCTCAAGTCCCACCGGCACGATGACCGAATCCGACTCCCTTGCCGATCGTCAGGTGGTGATGGGTCGCACAGGGGGCGCCCCACGCGTGACCACGATCACGGCGGGCTCTGGTATCAAGGTCGAGCAGAACGCCAATGACCAGCTGGTGATCTCATCGGATATCGGCAGTCAGATCCCGCCGATCGCCAGTGGACGCTTTACCAATCAGACCACGGCGTATGTCTATGAAACACCGGACTTCGACATCACGACGGCCCAGCCGGTGGCATTCCCTGACCTGAAGCCGACGGCCCGCATCATCGTGACGATGGAAAGCGAAACATCCACAACGGCGTATTCGGTGACCAATCGCACCGGCAAGAGCTTCCGCGTGAAGTTCGCCGGGGGGCTGCCACCGGGCGCCAGCATTAACTGGATGGTGCTGAACCTATGATGCCTTCTACCGTCATCAGCACCCTTCATGCCCATACTGCGGGCACTTCCCATTGTAAACACATTGACGTTAGTCAAATCTCGTTCCATTCTTTCACGTTTTACCTTACAGGAGGCGCAAATGCGCATTTCGACAACGGCACTTGTTAAGAGTGCTCTTCTTTTGGTTGCGGTGCTCGCACTCGTACCGCAATACGCTTTCGCTCAGTTGCCGGTGGAAACCCGGGAACTCAAGTTGCAGGGGGCTAACTCAGGATCGGTCCTTCTCAAGGCAACATCAGCTGGTGATGTATACACACTTCAGTATCCAAACGTTCAGGGAACGGTTGGTGCATTCCTGTTCCTTTCGGCTACGGATGGAACGCTGAAGTGGTCAACAACAGGTGGCGGTGACGGCTACACGCCAATTTGGGACAACACGAACAAGGAGATCAAGTGGGTTGACCCTGCTGGCGCAACCAGCGTTAACTGGGCGCTTGCGGGTAACACCTTAGCAGCCAATGGCAAGCTCGGATCCAAGAACGGTTTCGACGTCAACTTCGTTACGAATGATAATGTCCGCATGTCAATCACTTCGGCCGGTGTGGTCGGCATCAATGATGGTGCCAACGGTGGCACGGTTACGAACATTGGCCGCTCCGGTAACACGACCAATGTCGATGGCACCTTCGATGTAGATGGTGTGACTAATATCAACGTCGACGAGACAACGGCAACGAATATCAACACGGGTATAAGTTCCGGCAAGGTCACAATTGGTGGCACTGGTAACACGGTTGAGATCAATGCATCGACATGGGATATCAACGCCGCTACAGCCACGATTGATGCTTCGACAAGCTTGGGCATCACTGGCACAACCAACATCAACACAACGGGTTCCGCAGTTACTTCAATCGGCCATTCTGGTGGTACGAATATCAATACTACAGGTAACGGTGCCGTTGCAATTGGTAACACCAATGGCGGTTCGTCTTTCACAGGTGCAATTAAAATGGTCTCTGATGCGGGCGCTGATGGAGAAGTGCTTGTCTCGAAGGGCCCTGGCGCTACACCTGAATGGCAGAACCTGACAGAGTCTATCGGTATCCGGAAAGCTGGGAATGTAACAGTGTCGACAGCAGCTGTAGCTACAGATGTTATCAGCGTGACGGATCTAGCATCATCCGATGCGATCCTCATCACACTTCAAGGTTCGGGATCAACTGTTGTGCCTACAGTCACGGACCGTAGTAACACCGCTTCCGGGTCATTCAAGGTTACGTTCTCAGCCGCTTACTCCGGCGTTGTGAACTACTTGGTCATTCGGACGCGGTAATCCTCATCCGCACCTTCCTCGACCTTTATTCCTCGGGCGCTGAGGGCATGGCGTGAGCCATGCCCTCGGTGCGTCCCGGGGGGTAAGTGCCGACTCGCAGTATCATTTATAAATCTCGACCATATCGCACACTGATCGTCGGACTAGCCGTCATCATTGCAGGGCTTTTCGGAGCCGGTGCACCAATGATGGCTCAGCTTCCCCTGATGACCCGTGATTTCAAGTTGCAGATCGCGACCGGGGAGACCATTACCCTGTCGGCACCGGCGTCCACCCTCGGGTACTCGCTCACGCTGCCAACAACACGAGGTCTTTCAGGATCGCTGCTATCAGCCGATGGCAACGGTGTGCTCGTCTGGACAAGTCCTAACGCAGCCGTGTGGACATTGCTGGGCAACAGCGGAACAAGTGCAGCCACCAACTTCCTTGGCACCACCGATGCTCAGCCCCTTGTCATCCGCACAAACAACATCGAGCGGTTGCGCGTGACGAATGATGGACTTTTCTTGATCGGTTCGTCAACTGGTACGAACACGCTTGACCTTACAGGTACGTTTGGCGTGACGGGTTTGATCACAGGCATAGGTGGAGCTGTTCTGTCTGGATCAACATCGATCAACACCACCGGCACAGCCTCGACCACCATCGGCAACACCACGTCGGCCACGGCGGTGACGATCAACACCAGTACCGACGGCGGCCTGACGCTTGGTGGTATCCCAACGGGCTCCGCATCGGACGACGTGCTGCTGTTGACCAGTAGCAACAAGGTCACGAAGACGACGCGTGCGAATCTGGTCGCTGGAAGTGGGTGGGCGCTTGCAGGCAACAGTGGCACAACCGAGAGCGCTGCTCTAGGAGCCGCAGCAACGAACACCTTCCTTGGTACAACAGATCCTAAGAGTCTGTCACTCGTGACGAACAATACGGTTCGCATACAGATCAGTTCTGCTGGTGTTGTGAGCACGCAGCGCGACATGGTGGTCAACGGTGTCAATATCGGACGGGGAACCGCCGGAATCGAGTCCAATACGGTGGTCGGCCGCACTGCGTTGGCCGCTGTGACATCGGGGACGCTCAATACCGCGATAGGCAACAATGCCCTCAACAAGGTCACCACGGGGTATTACAACACGGCCATCGGGTCGAATGCAGGTGAAAGTCTTACAACGGCTATCAGCAATACTGCCATTGGCGCTGAATCGATGCAGGCTGCTGGCACAAATTCTACGTTGTACAATGTTGCCGTCGGCGTATCCACTCTAAAGAATATTGGCACCACAGGCGGTGCAGAAGGCAACGTTGCCGTTGGGTGGACTGCTCTTTCGAAGCTGACAGAAGGAAGTTATAACGTTGCAATTGGTCACTCGGCTCTAGGCGACAACCAGAACATTACAAGCTCCACCAGTAGCATTTTCATCGGGTACAACACTGACGCGAATGGGAATGCACAAACCAATCAGATTGTCATCGGTGACCGCGCTACCGGTCTCGGTAGCAATAGCGTTCTCCTCGGCAATAGCAGTATCGTGCAGACGCGCCTGCAGGGTCGGGTGGGCATCGGTGCGAACCCAACTGTAAACTCGGGTGATGCCCAACTTCAGGTCACGTCAGCGGCCGCAG
>VEQR01000044.1 GCA_018883125.1 Candidatus Kapaibacterium sp. | reverse complement strand
CTGTGGTACGGCATACGTTGTACCGTACTGATCTGCCACCACGCCCGTGGCGATCAGCGAAGGATTCGGATACGTTCCAGTAAGGTCACCACCGGCAGCGCCACCCGGAGTTGTGCCGGCGATCGTCACATTCTGTGCCGACGTCAGACGACCGTCCGCGTCAACCGTGAACTGTCCGATTTGCGTGGCCGAGCCATACGTGCCGGCGCTAACAGTTGTTGCAGCCAGTTCCGGTGAACCAACGACTGATGCACCGAGCTGGAGGTTCATGGTGTTGATGTTGCCTGATACCGTTACATCCGTGCCTGCGGCCGTTGCCGGCACGATGGTCACGTTCGTGGCCGCGCTCAGACGTCCCTTCGCATCGACGGTGAACTGTCCAACCTGACTATTGCTACCGTAGGTGCCGGAGGAGACGCCCGTTGTTGTGAGTAACGGATTAGGATAGGTGCCGGTAAGGTCGCCCCCTGCCGAACCTCCCGGCGTTGTTCCGGAGATGGTCACATTCTGTGCCGCCGTCACGCGACCATCTTGGTCGATGGTCAGCTGCGGGATCTGCGTTGTAGTTCCGTACACACTTGGCGTAACTCCGGTCGATGCGAGCTCAACCGGCCCGACGACGTTTGGACCGAGCTGCAAGTCCATGGTGTTGATGGTACCCGACACCGTTACATCGGATGTGAGCGACGTCACGGGCTGGATCATCACATCCGTTGCAGCAAGCACTCGCCCCTTACTGTCAACGGTGATCTGTGCAACCTGACTCGGCGAGCCATAGGTTCCCGAGGTAACGCCTGTCGTGATGAGCGATGGGTTTGGATAGGTACCCGTAAGGTCGCCTCCGGCTGGACCTCCGGGAGTTGTCCCGGTGATGGTTGCCGACGTCAGTGCCGTGACCCGTCCGTCCTGATCAATGGTCACGACCGGAACAGCCGAAGCCGAGCCGACCGGACCAATTGCGCTCATGTGCAGGTCGCTAAGTTCCGATGCTCCGACACGTCCCGACTTGATCTGCAGGTCCATGGAATCAAGATGTCCGCTGACCGTGAGGTCAGACGCAGTGATCGTACCGGGATGCTCGATCTTCGATGCGTCGATGACGGTCAACGATGATGAGTTGTTGATAGCATTGATGATCGAGGGTCCGGCCGCCGCAATGTTGATTGTCGGATTCGGATACGTTCCCGTAAGGTCGCCCCCTGCCGGACCTCCCGGAGTGGTTCCCGAGATGGTGACGTTCTGGGCAGCTGTCAGACGTCCGTCTGCATCGACCGTAAACTGTGGTACTTGCGTTGCCGTTCCGTATGACCCAGCTGCGACGGACGTCGACGTCAGCTCATCGCTTCCGACGGTGTTGCTCTTAAGCTGGAGATTCATCGAGTTAATGATCCCGGTGACCGTCATATCCGAACCGGCGGCCATCACCGGTGTGATGCCGACGTTGTTGACGTTGGTGATGCGCCCCTTTGTATCGATGGTGATCTGCGGAACAGCACTTGTGTTCCCATAGGTCCCGGCTGCCACGCCCGTTGCAACCAGCTGCGGATTTGGATAGGTACCCGTTAGGTCTCCGCCTGCCGCACCGCCGGGAGTTGTGCCGGAGATTGTGGCTGACGTCAGCGCCACCACGCGTCCATCACGGTCGATCGTCACCACTGGCGTGGTCGTGGCCGACCCCAGAGGTCCGATCGGTGTCGGATGCAGATCCACAAGTTCATTGCTGTTGATCGTTGAGGCGCGGATCTGCAGGTTCATCGAATCCAGAGGTCCAGTAACCGAAAGGTCTGAAGCGGCAATGGTTCCCGGCAATTCGATCTTCGATGCGTCGATAACCGTTGTGGTGGACGAGTTATTGATCGCATTGATGATCGTGTTGCCGGACGTTGTCACGTTGAGTGTCGGATTGGGATACGTGCCTGTAAGGTCGCCCCCTGCAGGATCGCCTACCTTGATGGCATTGAACGGTACGGACGTCAGCGATGTAACACGACCGTCCACGTCGATGCTGACCACGGGAATCTGAGTGATTCCTCCCACCGGACCGATGGGCGCGCCATGGAGGTTCGCAAGCTCGTTGCCATTCACGGCCCCATTCTTGATTTGCAGATTCAACGAGTCAAGTCGTCCGGATGCTTGGATATCAGACGCGGGAATGGTGATAGGGGGCTCTATCCGCGACCCGTCGATGAGCAGTGAGTCCTCAAGATTGATGGCCGTGATGATGTCCTTGCCGACGACGTTGAAGTTGATCCGAGGGTTTGGATAGTTACCGGTCAGATCGCCCCCTGCCGGATCACCCGGACGCATTGCAAGGATTGGAATTGATGATAGTTCACGAACGCGACCATCACGGTCAACGGTGATCACAGCCGAGGTGATCGCATTCCCTTGCGCGGTAAGGGGCAGGCCCGGCACGTCGATGAGTTCATCGGTTCCGATCGTGTTTGGCTTGATCTGCAGATTCAGACTATCAATCGGACCCGATACAAGCACGTCGGTTTCTGTCACCGACGCGGGACGGATGCGCGTACTCTGTGCAAAGGATACTCGTCCCTTTGCGTCGATCGTCAAATTCGGTATAGACGATCCATTGCCGTAGGTGCCGGGAACAACACCCGTGGCACGAAGTTCTGGATTGGGGTATAGTCCGACCAGATCCCCACCTGCCGGACCAAACGGTTGGTTGTTGTCGATCGGTACCGTCTGAATCGCTGAGATGCGTCCAGCCTTATCGACCGTGACCACAGGCACCGACGAGCCCGATCCATACGTGCCCGGTGAAAGGGGCATCTGCGACATCTTCTCCGATGTGATGGCATAGTCTGCAATCTTCTGCGTTGTAACAGCACCGTCCTGAATCTTCATGGTTGTTACCGCACCATCCTGGATCTTCGCTGATGTAACGGCTCCATTGGCTATGCGCGACGTCGTCACGGCATCAAGCGCAATCTTCTCCGTGGTAACGGCACCTTCGCGGATCAGAGGATTCGGATATGTCCCAACGAGGTCGCCCCCTGCCGCATCACCACGTCGAATGGCATCGGTGATGTCGCTCGTGATGAGCTTTGGCTTCCATGAAGCGGACACGCCATCCCAGACGAGTGCTTCACCCGGCTGAGCGCCGGCGCGCAGGATCGTGGAAGGGTCCACAGCCTTGATCGCCAGATCGATATCACTCTCATTCGTAAGGCGCACAAGGATCGATCCGTCGAGCGAAGTGATACGCTGGACGGACTTGGGCGTGCTGACCGTAAACTTCTTTCCGGTTTGAGTGATCGTCGTAGCGCCCTCACCCTCAAGGATGAGGTCACCATCTACACCGTTGATACTCCGAACAACTCCGGCGGCAGTTGCAGACACGCTATCGGCAACGCGTGCACGATCTGCAAAGAGTGCATACGGCACCGCTGTGAGTCGCGTCCGTGGTATCATTTCGCCTTCTTGGGCGATCTCCACGGCAAGCCAGTATTGCCGATCGAAGGAAAGGGTAAGGGGCGTGGTGCGCCCCATCACAATGTCAAAGACGCCGTTGACCGTTGTTGTGGTATGGGTTTCCTCCCAAAGGGCTGAGCCGCCCGTAGGGTCGTTATAAAGGCGGATCGTCACCTCATAGGGTCCGTTCGGAACGGCATCGCCATTCGGGGCTGTTAGTACGCCCTGATAGGTAAATATTCGAGGAATGCTGATCTGTGCCGACGCTATACCAGCGAAGACAAGCAGACAGCTGAGCGCAAAGGCAAGACGTCGCATAGTGAACTCCAAAGAGATGTGTGAAAGCAACTCTTCGAAACTCTTGAATGCTGAAGACGAACTTCATGACTGGTATCAGGGGATGACTTCGGCAACAGCCTCACGAATTCAGTGATTGCTCGCTATCTTCGCGCAATCACCGCTTACGACGATTTTTTCGGAGCTCTGCCATGTCACATGATGCATCACACGGACACGATCACGTGCACGAACCTGATGAGGTTAACGACAACGTTTCTACGCGCCTGATCGGCATTGCCCTCGGCGTCATCGTTGTCTTCACGTGCATCACTATCCAGCGCAGCATGGGATGGCACGAGGTGGTCGGTGGAATCATGACGGGCCTCTCCGGCATGGTCATGGGTGCCCTTGGCACCAGCGTCCGCATTCCATCGGGCGCGGCAATTCTTGGTTGGGCAGGCGGCATTGCCTTCTTCACCAGCATTGCCATGTTCCTCGGACTGCGCTTGTTTTAAGGCGCCACGTACCCGACGTAGCGTCGTGGTTATTCAGAAGACATCGAGAGTCCATCGCGCGGGCGCTGTTGCTGCTATCACTGCAGCAGTCGTTCTTGCTGCATCATCCTGTGTAAATCCCTTCGCCCCCTCCCTCGATAGGTCAGGGGGCGACAATGTTTTGGGTGACCAGCGAACCATTGAAGGTCTCTTCCAGAACTTCCGGTATGCGTATCTCTTTCGGGACACGCTCACCTACGGCCGCCTTCTGGCGCGCAACTTCACCTTCGTGTACCGCAACTACGATCAGGGCATCGACGTTACCTGGGGTCGCGACGAGGACATGCTGGCAACCAACGGCCTCTTCACGGCCGCCCAGCAGCTGGACCTTGTCTGGAACAACGTCGTGGTTGCCGATGGCGACAGCCTATCGCAGAACATCTCGCGCGGCTTCAATCTGACCATCACCTTCAACCCCGCCGATATCCTGCGCGCCCAGGGCCGCGTAAACCTCCTCGTGGAGCGCCCCAACACCTCGGAACCCTGGAAGATCGTCCGCTGGAGGGATGAGTCGAATTATTTCTGATTACTGATTACTGATTACTGAATACTGATTACTGTGGCAGTCATTCGAGGTCCTTCGTCGCCTTCGGCTCCTCAGGATGACGCACCGCGCATTGTTTTGGGAGAGATATGCAAATCGCCGCGCCGCGGGCGGCGATAGTGGATGATGATATTCGAGGCGACGTTGCGAGCGTCATCCCGAGGTCCGAAGGACCGAGGGACCTCGCGGGAATGACGATTGCCTCCGTCATTCCGTAATTCAGTAATTCCGTCATTCCGTAATTCAGTAATTCCGTCATTCCGTAATTCCGTACCTCCGTACCTTTGTAGCTATCCAAAATCCGAGAACCCCTCCTCATGGCTCTTCAGCAGCGCGCGGACTTCCGCAACATTGCCATCATTGCTCACGTTGACCACGGCAAGACGACCTTGGTCGACCACATGCTGCGGCAAAGCGGGATGTTCCGTGAAAACCAGGTTGTGGCCGATCGGGTGATGGATTCCAACGACCTCGAGCGCGAACGCGGCATTACCATTATGGCGAAGAATGCGGCCGTGCGGTGGAAAGACGTCAAGATCAACATCGTTGATACGCCGGGTCACTCGGACTTCGGCGGTGAGGTCGAGCGCGTACTGTCGATGGTCGACGGTGTGCTCCTGCTTGTTGACGCTGCCGAAGGCCCCCTTCCGCAGACGCGGTTTGTGCTTCGCAAAGCGCTCGACATGGGCATTAAGCCGATCGTGGTGATCAACAAAATCGACCGTGGCGATGCGCGCCCCGGCGAGGTTCTGGACGAGGTGATGGAGCTTTTCATCAACCTTGGCGCATCGTACGAGCAGCTTGACTTCCCAGTGATCTATGCGATCGGCAAACAGGGCATTGCCAAGAACACGCTGACTGAAGAGGCGGACTCGCTTGAGGCACTCTTTGAAGCCGTGATCAAGCATATCCCGCCACCAAGCGTTGACGTTGATACGCCATTCGCAATGGTGATCTCGGCCCTTGACTGGTCCGACTACGTTGGCCGCATCGCCATTGGACGCATCATCGAAGGCTCGGTTAGCGTTGGCGACAACGTGAACCTGATCAAGCCGGATGGTTCGCGCGAGTCTTCGCGCATCACCAAGATGTACGTTCACGAGGGCATTGCCCGCAATGAAATGCAGACGGCTTCGGCCGGTGAGATCATTGCTCTGTCGGGCTTTGAGAATGTCTACATCGGCGAGACCATTGCCCACAGCTCCCGCACCGAGCCGCTGTCGTACGTAAACATCGAAGAACCAACGATCGCCATGTACTTCATGGTGAATACCTCGCCCCTTGCCGGACGTGAGGGCAAGTTCGTTACAACGCCGAAGATCCGTGAGCGCCTGTACCGCGAACTGCGGAACAACGTTTCGCTGCGCGTCGAAGACACCGATTCACCGGATGTGTTCAAGGTATCAGGACGGGGCGAGCTCCAGCTGGCCATCCTCATCGAGACCATGCGCCGCGAAGGCTATGAGTTTGCCGCATCTCGTCCGGAAGTGCTCTTCCGCCGCGATGCAGACGGCAAGATGCTTGAGCCAATTGAGCACGTGACGGTAGATGTGCCGCAGGACCACGTAGGAACGGTGATTGAGAGTCTTGGCCGACGCAAGGGCGAAATGACGGCCATGACGCCGAGCAACGACAGTGTGCGCTGCGAGTTTCTCGTTCCAGCGCGTGGACTCATCGGCTTCCGGACGGAGTTTCTTACCTCTACGCGCGGTCAGGGTATCATCCACCACACCTTTGATTCCTATCAGCAGTACAAGGGGGCAATTGCCGGACGTCTGCGCGGCGCCCTTGTTTCCATGGAAACGGGTCCGTCCACTGCCTATGCCCTCGAAATGGTTCAAGAGCGCGGCATCCTCTTTATCGAACCGGGCCAGCCGGTGTACGAGGGCATGATCATCGGCGAAAACGCCCGCGAGGAAGACCTCAGCGTGAATGCCTGCCGCATGAAGCACCTGACGAACATGCGCTCAAGTGGCTCTGACGGTCTAGTGCGCCTTGAGGCGCCGCGTCAGCTGTCGCTGGAACAGTGCATCGAATTCCTTGAGGACGACGAGCTTCTTGAGTGCACGCCGGTGTCGGTTCGACTGCGAAAGAAAATTCTCGACACCACAATGCGTCAACGGGCAAAGAAACGCGAAGCAGCATCTTTGGAGTGATCGTTCATGCAGGTTATCGTCCCCACCATCATTGCCTTGGTATGTGCAGGCCCCCTGCATGCGTTCCAGGCACGGGTGCAGGATGATGAAGTGTTGATGCGCCTATCGCTGAAGCCAAATGCAATCGTGCGATATGCGATCAACTCCGTACTTGAGCAGGATGTTGAAGCCGGAGGCGGCGCATCGACGAATGCCATTGTAACGGATCTCAATCTTTCGGTGTCGGTCACAGACGTCACGCTCGGTAGAAGCACCCTGAAGTTTGTCGCCGATGAGGGCGGGCTTCGCACCCGGACAAAGCTCGACGAGCGGATGCCGCTTATGGATTCGGTGCTGCGCGTGAAGGATGGCAAGGGGCTTGCCGTACTTGTTACGTGCGACCCCACCGGACGTGTGCTTGAGATCGAGAGCGGAGCGAGCGACGATCAGCTTGCTATGCTCAACGGGATGCGCGTATTCGACCGCATTGTGATGCAGTTCCCGAAGGAACGCGTCAGGCCCGGAGATCGATGGATATCGGAAATGGCTGATACGATGCCGGCCCCACAGGGCGATGGAAGTATCATCACCACAATCGAACTCGAAGAGACCTTTTCGGCCGTTGTCGACTCGATGGGCATCAAATGCTGGCTCATCGAAGGCGAGTCATCGTCGATGAAGATCCGTGGCGGCATTTCTGTTTCGGGCATGAACATCGACGTCTCTGGTGGAGGCACCATGCGCACGCGCGCAATGGTGGACTCTCGCACAGGTCTGCCCCTTCGCAGCGAGCTATTGCTCGACAATTCCATGACGCTGCGCGCGGCCGGCGCCGGAGATGAGATGGCAGTACCGAGTAATGCCCGCATGCGTGTAGTGATCTCCCAACGTCCAAAGCGTCAGTAAACCATGCGACCGCTCCAGGTACTTGCCCTTATCATCTTCACGGCATCGTCGGCCATTGGGCAGATGCAGATTCGCCCGGGCGGTAAGCCGATCATCCTCGGTAAGGATACGCTCTGCTATCGCTACCACTTTGCCCCCTCCGACACCTTGCTGTATCGTATTGAATCACGTGACAGTATCGTGGTGCCGGGATACGACGCTATCGAGAAGGAACGCACCGAAGGACTGCGAATAGTGTGTGACTCCGTGACAGGTGGAATCTATCACCTCTCACTTCGTCTGGAAGCCTACAAAGAACGTCAACGAAGCGGGTCAGATACCTCATCACGGAATCGTCACCCATGGATGCAGAAGACCGTGTACCTGGCGATCGACAGTCTTGGACGGCGTCGGAATGCATCGATCAGCGATGCGTCGCGCGCCCTGGCCTGCCCGGGAGGCATGTATCAACATTTACGACTGCCGATCATCGACTCGTCGTGCCGACGTCAGAATCAGAGCTGGTTGTCGATCGACACTATTTCTGTGCCGGAGAACGGCGTGCCTGCTCCGGAGATCCGCCAGCGCGTTCTCTGGCGCGTGGGTGACCATCTCGACACGCTCGGCAGGCCTGCAGCGTGGATCCAGTACACGCTCACGGGATTTGGAGGCATGGAAGTGCCCGATTCGTCGTTGAATGTGGCTACCGTGGGTTCTATCGCCGAGTACGGACGTCTGGTGATGGACAGGGGGCTGCAGCTTCCGCTGTCGTCGCAGATATGGCAGGAGGTCCGATTCAAGATGCAGTCGGGCGCATCGCGGAACACCTCCGGCCGGCATCTTGTTGTGTCCACCATGAGCCTGATGGAGATCCGTTCTCTCGATCCATCGCGCCGCTGGAAGAATTCCGATCGGTCCGCAGCAACACCTCTGATCACGACGCCCACCACCAAGCCACGCCGACGTCGATGATGCAGCTGAAACCATGGGGCCTATCCCGTGGTCAAAGCAGCGGTTCGACCCTTCGTTTCTTCACCTTCTGTTGTCGGGATCCTGGATGAATCAATTGGTAACCCTGTTCCATCTGCTGGTTCTTGTGCTGACCCTCAGCACTGCGGCCCGTGCCCAAGACAGGATCACGGGCAGGCGACTAACTCTGGATGAGTGCATTGCCATTGGTCTGGAGCGAAGCCTTGATGTGCGCCAGTCACAAGCAGCTGCCAGCGAAGCATCGGCACGCCTGTCAGCGGCTTTTGGTGCGTACCTACCCTCGGTGGATATCAACGCTAACTACAACCGTCAGCTGACAAACCTCCGCACGCAGTTTTCGATCATCAACGGTGTGCCTGTTGTGGGCCAGCCCCTTCCCAACACCTATGGACTGAACGGTCAGCTGAATCTCACGCTGTTCAATGGTTTCCAGCGCGAAGCCAACTTCGACGCTGCAAAGCTGAACCTCAATGCAACGGCCGGAGATATTGCGTTCAGCAAAACATCAACGCGATTTACGATCACGCGTCAGTACATCGAGCTGCTTCGTCGCACTCAAGTCTTGAATGCGCGTCGCGAGAGTCGTGCTCTTGCCGTTGCAACGCTCGAACGCGTCAAGGCGCTGTTTGAAGCTGGAACGGGGCGTGCCCAGGATGTGTCCTCACAGGAGGCCGAACTTGGCAACATCGACGTATCGCTCGTGCAAGCCGAGAACGATGTTGTTGCTGGGCGTGCCCAGCTCCTGGCGGCGATGAATATCGATGCAATGCAAGAAATTGACGTTGACGACCGCTCCGTGAGCCAGGATGTTCCGGCCTCGCAGGTTAAGGCCTTTCGAACCACGATTGGTTCTGAGAGCGAACAGGCCGAACGTGCCCTGATGCGTCGTGGTGACCTGCAAGCGGCAAAGGATCGAACCAGCGCCGCTGCGGAAAGTGTGGTGGGGGCACGGTCCGGCTACTACCCATCGATCACCGCCACCAGCGGATATACGTGGCGCAACTTTACCATTGCCGACTTCGACCGGCAGGGCCAGACATTTGCGGGACTGTTCATCCAGATTCCGGTGTTTGACCGATTCGTCACGCGGGCCCGTATTGCCCAAGCGGAGCTGAGTCACACGCAAAACGAGTTGCAGACCGAACGCATCAGGAACCAGATCCGTGCGGACCTGCGCACCGCTTTTGGTCAGCTCGAACTTGCCGAGCGTGGACTTGAGATTTCGGCACGGGCGATCACCTTCGCCACAACAAATGCGAATGCCGCTCGGGAACGCTTTGCTGCCGGGGCTGCAACACTTATCGAACTTCAGAATTCTAACAATCAACTGATCACCGCCCAGATCAATCGGGTTACCGCCGTGTATGCCTACCATTCGGCCGTTGCGGCTGTTGAGTTTGCTACCGGTCTATCAGAAGGAAAGTAATCATGGCGAAGAAGTCCCGTAAACGACTATACATTGTTCTGGCGATCATTCTCGTTGCCGTTATCGGCACGTTGTTGTGGACGCTGGCCAACCGCACCGAAGCACCAACACTTGTAAGTGTTGAACCCGTAGCAACGCGCACGATAACGCAGAGCGTCAGCGCAATTGGCAAGCTACAGCCAGAGGTGATGGTGAAGATCTCCTCCGAGGCCAGCGGCGAGATCGTCTACCTCGGCGTGCGAGATGGCGATACGGTTCGCCTTGGGCAGCAGCTCGTGCGCATCCGTCCGGACATGATGCAGTCGATGCTCGAGCAGACGCGTGCCGCGGCCGAAGCGTCACGCATGGCCATCACCGTGGCGAAGGCCGAGTACGACCGCACGGAAGCAGATCTGAAGCGCTCCACGGAGCTGTACAAGAAGCAGTTTGCCTCGCGCGAGGACTTCGACCGTGCCAGTGCGGCATTCCAGTCCGCGGGCGGACGTCTGGCTCAGGCACAGGCCGACTATGAACGTGCCAAGGGGGCTCTTCGCGAAACAATGGTCAACGTCAACCGCACAACGATCAATGCGCCTATGTCGGGCGTGGTCACCTACCTTGGTGTGGAAAGCGGCGAAAAGGTCGTTGGAACGGCCACCATGCAGGGAACCGAGATCATGCGCATCGCCGACCTGGCCACGATGAATGCCTGGGTGCAGGTTGATGAAAACGACGTGGCCCAGATCAGCGTTGGAGACACAGCCCGAATCAAGGTTGACGCGTTGCCGGACGTTGAACTACGCGGCATTGTGTACGAGATATCACACTCCCCCATCGTCTCGGGTCAGGGTACTCAGGAAGAGGTTGTGAACTTCCAGGTCCGCATCCGCATCATCGATCCGGAAGGCCGCATGCGTCCGGGCATGTCGTGCTCGGTCGATATCGAAACAGAGACAAAGCCGAACGTGCTTGCTGTGCCGATCCAGTCCGTAACCATCATGCAAGATGTTGAGGCACCGGCAAAGGAGCAGGACTACCGCAAGACCGAACGCAAAGCGGAAGGTATTCGCAATAAGCGTCCGCAGAGCATCGTCTGGCTCACCGATGGCACGAAGGTCACGGCCCGCGCCGTCACCACAGGCATCAGCGATGAGGGCTACATCGAAATCACCAATGGCATCCGTTCGGGTGAGCGCGTTGTGAGCGGACCGTATGAGGCCATCAGCAAGATCCTGAAGCCCGGTGCGAAGGTTTCTGTGGAAGATGCGGCGCAACGTAAAGAACGCTACCGCGAAATGAGGCAGGCGCAATGAGTCGTCCCATCATCGAGATCTCCAACCTCGTTAAGCGCTATGAAATGGGCGACGAAGAGGTATATGCTCTGCGGGATGTATCGCTCACGATCGGTACGAATGAATACGTGGCGATCATGGGGCCCAGTGGTTCCGGCAAATCAACGCTGATGAACATGCTCGGATGCCTTGATACACCAAGCTCGGGTACATACCTCTTCAACGGCGAGAATGTGCGGGAGATGGACGACGATGATCTTGCGGAGATCCGCAACCGAGAGATCGGCTTTGTCTTCCAGACCTTCAACTTGCTGCCCCGTGCAACAGCACTGCAGAACGTTGAACTGCCATTGGTCTATAGCGGCTCGAGCAAAGAGGAACGTCGGCGTCGCGCCGAGGACGCCCTTACACGCGTGCAGCTTGCCGACCGTATGACGCACCGTCCCAATGAGCTCTCAGGGGGCCAGCGACAGCGCGTGGCCATCGCACGGGCAATCGTTACCGCCCCTTCCATCATTCTTGCCGACGAGCCGACGGGAAATCTTGACACGAAGACGGGACACGACATCATGGCCCTTTTTCGTGAACTCTGGCAGGCCGGCAACACAGTGATCCTGGTTACGCACGAAGAAGACATCGCACGCCATGCAATGCGCATCATCAGACTGCGCGATGGGCGTATAGAATCAGACACGACCAATCCCGATGCGTAGACGTTCCGAAATCGCCGAATCTGTGCGCATCGCCGTAGAGTCTCTGCGCATGAACCTCTTGAGGTCCATCCTCACAACGTCGGGCGTTGTTGTGGGCGTGGTGCTTGTGGTCGTCATGGGTTGGACCATTGGCGGCTTGGATGCCATTTGGGAGCAGACGATCTCGATCATCGGCAAGGATATGCTCTACATTGATAAGTGGAGTTGGAGTGGCGGAGGTAACTGGCGGCTCATGGAAGCACGCAAGGACATTACCTTGCGGCAAGCGCAACTTCTTTCCGAACGTATGGAATCAGCAGAATCCGTCATGCCAGTGGTCCGCCTCTGGAGCGGCTCGGTGGTGCGCGGCAATACGAGCCTGCGTTGTGGGATTCTCGGCACAACAACCGAGTATGGTCAGACATCCTCGGCAGAACTCAGCAGCGGACGCTTCTTCACTTCTACCGAAGATTACCAAAACGCTAAGGTCGTGATTCTTGGAGAGGGTGTTGCCAAGAGCCTTTTCTCCGGTGAGGATCCTATTGGCCAGACGATCAAGATCATCTCTGAGCCCTACCGAATCATTGGAGTGATCAAAAAGCGCGGATTTCTTTTCATGGATTTTGTCGACAACCAGGTGGTGATCCCGCTCGAGTCTTTTCGATCCACCGTCGGCATGTTCGAGCGCAGCGTCTCCGTTGGTATCAAGACGGGGAATGAGAAGATGGTCGACATAGTTCGTACTGAAGCTATCGGCCATATGCGCGCGATCAGAAATGTTCCTCCCGGGCAGGATAATGACTTCTCGATCAATGAAATGCAGGCCTTCGATGAGCAGGTCAAGAACATACGTGTTGGTATCTGGGTCGTTGGCATGGGGCTAACGATTCTCGCATTTGTCGTCGGCTCGATCGGCATCATGAACATCATGTACGTATCGGTGACCGAACGCACAAAGGAGATTGGCGTGCGGAAAGCTATCGGCGCTCGCCGCAGCTCGATCCTGATGCAGTTTCTGATCGAATCCGCCATGCTCTGCGTGATCGGGGCACTCATCGCCTTCCCGATCGCTCAGCTCATCGTTGGATCGGCACGGTTTCTTGCCGTTGACGTGCTTGATCAAGAATGGGCGACCGTAGTAAGCCCCCTGATCCCGCTGGATCTGCTTGGAATTGCGGTAAGCGTGTCGATCGTGGTTGGTCTGGCTGCCGGCCTGCTGCCGGCGCTGAAGGCCTCTCGACTTGATCCCGTAGAAGCACTGAGGTTCGAACAGTGAACGCCTTCGAATCCATCATCATTGCGGTTGATGCCGTACGGTCACAGAAGCTGCGCTCGGGACTGACGCTGCTGAGCATTGGTATTGGTGTTTTTGCCATCATCGCGGCAACGTCGCTGATGACCACGCTCAATCGTGCCGTCACCGGACAACTAGCCGACCTCGGTGAGAACTCGCTGCTTATCCAGAGGACGCCGACGATAAACTTCGGGACGAATTGGGCAAAGATGCGTCGCCGCAAGAACATCACGTATATGCAGGCCAAAGAGTTCCGTGATCGAATGGCTACCACAAACATGGTGGCCATCAGCAACCAGAATCCGGGGCAGACGATCAAGTCGGGTGAGGAATCAACCAACCCCGATGTAACGCTGATCGGTATCGACGACATGTATTTCACCGTCAATGCCGTCTCCGTCTCCTCCGGACGCCCAGTCACCGAGGCCGAGGTGAATACGTCGCGTCCTGTGGCCATCGTCGGAGAGGATATCGTCACCGCGCTCTTCCCGCGGATCGACCCCATCGGACAGAGGATCACGATCAAGAATCAGACCTTCAGCGTTATCGGCGTGCTCACCAAGAAAGGGGGCGTGATGGGTCAGAGTCAGGACAACCGCGTTCTGATCCCCATCACCGTCTTCAACAAGTACTATACCTGGGAGTGGGATGCCAGCGTTGACATCTCCGTGAAGGCCGTGAGCAAAGACATGCTTCCGGTGACCATGGACGAGGCCACGGGCATCATGCGTGCGTTGCGCAAGGTTAAGCCATGGGAGGAGAACTCCTTTGAGATCGATGCCAATGACGCTCTGGGCGGACAGTTTGTCGGCTTCACCACGGCACTTCTTGTGGTGGCCTGGATCAGTGGCCTCGGAGCTCTGATCGCCGCCGGCATTGGCATCATGAACATGATGCTGGTAAGCGTCAAGGAACGTACCCGGGAGATTGGTGTGCGCAAGGCGCTGGGCGCCCGCAAACGCTGGATCGTGCGGCAGTTCCTCATTGAGAGTATCACACTGTGTCAGCTGGGCGGCATAACCGGAATGATCGGTGGAGTGCTCACGTCATGGGGCGTCACCGAAATATTGCGCAACAGCAACATGCCAATGTTGATGTTTGTGTTCCCAACGTCCACGGTGATCTTCAGCGTTGCGATCTGCACCATCATCGGTCTCGGCTTCGGCATCTATCCAGCCTGGCGCGCGGCGAATCTTGATCCGATCGAGGCACTGCGGTACGAGTAAGAGGCGGCACTCGTAACTTGCCGCATGGTAGGACGCCTCTTTGCACCGGAAATCGAACAGCTGGTGGTCGCACGCGACTTTGCGACCATCCGCGAGGTGTGTATGGAGTGGGACGCCGTGGAGCTGGCTGAACTCGTGGCTGGACTCAAAGAAGAGAGTCGCGTTGTGGTGTTTCGCCTACTCCCGAAGCACCTTGCTGCTGAGACGTTCTCCTATTCGGACTTCGATACGCAGCAGGAACTCGTGCACGACATGGCCCGAGAAGAAGTTGGTGCGCTGCTCAACGAGATGTCGCCCGATGACCGTACGCAGCTCTTCGAAGATCTACCCGGGAACGTTGTATCCGAGCTTATCAACTCCCTCAGCGTCGAGGAGCGCTCCGTTGCCCTGGCCCTGCTAAACTGGCCGGAAGACTCCGTTGGACGTCTCATGACGCCGGATTATGTGATCGTCAAGAAACATTGGTCCGTGCAGCAGGCGCTCGATCACATCCGTAACTACGGCAAGGACTCCGAGACGCTCAACTATGTGTATGTGACCGAGCACGGTACACTGCTCGACGACATTCACATCCGCGAAGTGCTGCTCTCGCCCCCTGACAGAAAGATTGCCGAGATCATGGACCATCGGTTCGAGTCGCTCCTGGCCACGGACGATCAGGAGTCGGCAGTCACGGAGTTCAAGCGCACAGACCGATTTGCGCTTCCCGTGGTGGACATCGACAACAAGCTCCTTGGCATCGTGACGCTTGATGACGTGCTGGACATTGCAGAAGAACAGGCCACCGAAGAGATGCAGAAGTTCGGTGCCGTTCAGGCGCTTGATGACACGTATATCGACGTGCCGATCGGCGAGCTTATCCGCAAGCGCGCCACGTGGCTAGTAGTGCTGTTTGTAGGGGGCTTCCTTACCGCCACAGCGATGGCGGCATTTGAGAAGACGATCGATAGCGCGGTGATCCTTGCGCTGTTTTTGCCTCTTATCATTTCCTCCGGTGGCAACTCCGGTTCGCAGGCCGCAACGCTTATTGTGCGGGCCCTTGCTCTGGGTGAGGTCACTCTTGCCGACTGGTGGAGGATCATGCGCCGGGAGCTGGCGGCTGGCTTTGTGCTTGGTGTGATCCTTGGCATTCTTGGGTTTGCCCGGATCATGATTGGTCAGTCCATTGACGGCACGTATGATCCCACCAGCACACCGCTGATCGCCACCGTCATCGCCATTTCCCTCGTAGGAATCGTCATGGCCGGAACACTCGCCGGCTCCATGCTGCCGCTACTGATGAAGCGTCTGGGGTTTGACCCGGCTGCATCGAGCGCCCCTTTCGTTGCCACGTTCAGTGACGTAACGGGGATCGTCATCTACTTTACGATCGCCACTCTGCTCCTGCGCGGCGTGCTGCTATAATCAGAAAGGCTGCATTGGCAGCTGAGAAGGATGAGGCCACGATCTGTTCCGTTGTCGTAAGTGATTCCACTCCGGGCAGGCCTCGAACAGCAACTATTCCGTACCCGAATGCTGCGGCAATCGACAATGACAGAATTGCCGGGATCACGATCAACGGCGTCCACCCAGGGCGAACGGCCGCCAGAAGACCGGGAACAAAGAGTGCCGGACCCATCGTTAGCCAGACCGCAAGCAGCATGATGTTACCACCCATATCGCCGCCGTGGGGTCCCCACAACACCGGCATCCACTGCATGAGACTCCATGCGCCCCCTGCACAAAACACTAGCGTAACGCCCCACTGTGCTATGCGCCCCTGCGTGCGTTCCGTACGTGCATAGGCGGCCCATCCGAAGAGCACAAGAACCACGCCCAAAGCAAGGGGCTGAGCAGCTGCCAGTGCGGTGCCAAGCACCGGCAGTGAAAGCAGGGACATAACAAGGCCAACGCCTATTGCCAGGGGGCCAACCCGACGTGTGAAGCTGCGCGCGCGGTCGAGATTCGGTCGATCCGTCCTCATACAAACCCCGTCAAAACATTACGAGCTCAGGATGCCGACGATCCATGCAGAACCGTAGGCCAGCACAAACGTAATGACAAAGGCCAACGTAGGCCACTTCCATGACCCGGTCTCGCGCTTCATGATGGCCATGGTGCTGACGCACTGCAGTGCAAAAACGTAGAAGGCCAGCAGAGAAAGTCCCACTGACAGCGGGTAGCGATGGTTAAGGACATCGCGCAGCTGGGAATCATTCTCCTGCACATCTGCGGCGTAGATCTGGCCCATGGCAGCAACAAAGGTTTCGCGCGCCGCATAGGAGCTGAGAATGCCAAGGGTTACGCGCCAGTCGAAGCCAAGGGGCTCGAACACCGGCTGAATGGTTCGTCCAAGATCGGCAGCATACGACTGCTCGATCTGCAGGCGCGAGGCTTCTACCGGTGATGAGGCGCCGGAGACGTCTGCACGTGGCAACTCGGTGAGGATCCACAGTGCAACGCTGAATCCGAGGATGACCGTACCGGCCGTTGTAAGGAAGTCCTTGCTGCGGTTGACCATCGTCACGCCGATGCTCTTGATCGACGGAAGACGATACGGTGGAAACTCAATGAGGAACGGTACAACGCCCCCTCGGAACATTGTCCGCTTCAGAACGAGTGCAATCAGCAGTCCACTCAGTGCCCCAGCCGCGTAAAGGGCTGCCATCACCACGGCTTGCAATGAGAACACACCAAACACCGTTGTTGCGGGGATCATCGCGCCAATCAGCAGCAGATACACCGGCAACCGCGCCGAGCACGTCATAAGCGGCGTAGCCATGATCGTTGCCATACGATCGCGATAGGACGGGATGATGCGCGCCGACATGATGCCTGGGATGGCGCAGGCAAACGATCCAAGCAGCGGGATGAAGGAGCGTCCCTGCAGTCCGAAAAGCCCCATGGCACGATCAACAAGAAACGCCGCGCGCGCAAGGTATCCGCAATCTTCCAGAAACGTTACCAGCAGGTTCAGAAGCAGAATCTGTGGCAGAAACACGATGACAGACCCAACGCCGCCAATGATACCCTTCGTTATGAATGAGGCCAACAGCGGATGCGTGATCCACTGCTCGGCAAGTGCCTGCAAAGCTCCAACTCCCCCATCGATCAGATCCATAAGGGGCTGCGCCCATGTGAAGATCGACTGGAAGAAGAGCCCCATGACAATAAGAAACGTTAGCGTTCCCCACACCGGATGCAAAAGAACAGCATCAAGGCGGGTCCCTACAACATCGGTAGCACCGTCCGTTAGAACCGATTCGGACACCTCACGCGACCAAGCAAAGCGAGCCGCGATGTCAGCAGTTGACTCGACCACGGCCTTCGGCACCTTCCATTCAGACATCGTCAACGCATCGCGCAGGTCTCCGATGCCAATACCTTTGCGTCCAACCACACTGTGCACAGGTACACCCAGCGTATGGCCAAGCGTGATGTCATCAAAGACACCGCCTCGCCCCTTTACCGAGTCGACCATGGTGGCAGCAATGAGCATTGGACGTCCTAGTTCAGCAAGCTGACTATACAGCACAAGACACTTGTCTGGGGCCGAGGCATTCATCACCAGCAAAATCGCATCCGGCGCGGGGATCGACGGATGGCGTCCGGCCAGTACATCGATCGTAAGTCGCTCATCTTCCGATGCCGCTGACAAACCATAGATGCCCGGCAGATCGATCAGCTCGACCGTTGAGTTGCCGTCAGTAATGCGTCCGAGAAGGGGCTCAACGGTCACCCCCGGGAAATTTCCCACCCGCTGCTGCAGGCCGGTGAGCTCGTTGAATAATGTCGATTTGCCGACGTTCGGAGTGCCGACCACGGCCACTCTGACCGGTGCGCTCATAGCGCCTCAACCATGATCGTCAGCTCATCTCCAAGCCGCACACCAAGTCGGGCGATATCCGTCGAAAGTTCCACGGGCCCGCCAAACGGCGCTCGGCGCTCGAGACAACACACGACTCCCGGAACCAGACCTAATTCTTGCGCCCTGCGCACACAGAACTCCTCCCCGTCGATCGACAGGATCATGCAGCGCGTCCCTACGGGACATTTGTGGAGTGACGTCATATGCTTATTTGGACTGATTCCAAATTACGAAAACGCTTACCCCGGGCCAAGGCCCGGGGCTATTACATGTTCCCTCACGCGTACCCCGGGCCAAATGCGTACCCCAGGCCAAGGGCCGGGGCTAATACATGTTCCTTCTCGCGTACCCCGGGCCAAGGCCCGGGGCTATTATATTCCGGTGAGCACAAACGCCATTCGGTAATTCCGTCATTCGGTCGTTCCGTCATTCGGTAATTCCGTCATTCAGTACCTCCGTCCCTCAGTACCTCCGTCCCTCCGTCACTCCGTCACTCCGTAATTCCGTAATTCCGTAACTCCGTACTTTCCTCCCCATGCTCCGTTCCCTCTACGTCGATCTCAACTCCTACTTCGCTTCGGTGGAGCAGCAGGAGGATCCGTCGTTGCGTGGACGCCCGGTGGCTGTGGTTCCGGTGATGGCCGACACGACGTGTGCGATCGCCGCATCGTATGAGGCGAAGAGGTTTGGTGTAAAGACCGGGACCATCATCGCCGAGGCAAAGCAGAAATGTCCGGAGCTGGTACTCGTGCAGGCCCGACATTCTTTGTACGTGGAGTATCATCACCGCGTGGTGGAAGCCGTCGAGAGAACGATCCACGTCAAGAGCGTGAACTCGATCGATGAGATGGTGTGCGAGCTTACGGGTTCTGACAGGCGACGTGAGAAGGCGATTGAAATCGCTCATGCGGTAAAGGCGTCGATCAAGGCCAACGTTGGGGATACGATGACCTGTAGCGTAGGCATCGGCCCAAACGACTATCTGTCCAAGACGGCGTCGGACATGCAGAAGCCCGACGGGCTGGTGATTATTGAAGACGAAGAGCTTCCTGACGTTCTCTTTCCGCTGGAGCTGCGCGACCTGTGCGGCATCGGAAGACAGATGCATGCGCGTCTGCGCAAGCATGGCATCTTCACGGTGGAGATGCTGTGCACGGCGCCGAAGCGCCAGCTGCGCGAGGTGTGGGGCGGCATCGAGGGCGAACGCATGTGGGCCCGCCTGCGAGGACAAGACGTACCAATGGCCGAAACCCAAAAGTCTACCGTCGGACATTCCCATGTTCTCGAGCCCGAGCACCGCTCTGTTCAGGGGGCGAAGGCCGTTGTCCACCGCCTGTTGCAAAAGGCCGCCATGCGCCTTCGCCAGTACGAGCTCCACACCGCAGAGATAACCGTCAGCGTCCGCTATGTTGATGGAACAAAGTGGAAGCAGGCACGTGACATCACACCCACGCAAGATGTGCTGCAGCTCACCACCATCATGAGCAGCATGCTCGAGGCCTTGTCCGAGCATGGCACACCACTCAAGGTAACGATCGCGCTGAACAAGGTGAGCCCCCTTGAATCAACTCCCCTGCCAATGTTCGAAAACGTGGGTCCGGCACGGTCTGCATTGAACAACTCGATCGATGCCATCAACAAAAAGTATGGCAAGAACACGCTCTACGTCGGCACCGCTTGGAACGCCCTCAACAGCGCTCCCATGCGCATTGCCTTCAACCACATCCCCGATGCCGACGTGGATGATGAATAGACGCTTCGCGTGGGGGAAGCCTTGCGGCGGGAAGCTTGCAGCGGGACGCCGCTTCGCGGCGGGAAGCCGCTTCGCGGCGGGAAGCCTTGCGGCGGGAAGCCTTGCGGCGGGAAGCCGCTTCGCGGCGGGAAGCCGCTTCGCGGCGGGAAGCCTTGCGGCGGGACGCCTTGCGGCGGGACGCCTTGCGGC
>VEQR01000043.1 GCA_018883125.1 Candidatus Kapaibacterium sp. | reverse complement strand
GTGCCAGAGTTGCAAACGATGCAAGAGCGGCTACTCCGAGATACCACCAGAGCATAGCCATCACGGCAACCGTCTCGATGATGGTATTGTAGAACTCCGGAATGAAGAACATCGACTCGGCCATCGCGTCGGTGTCACTCGAAAGATGGTTGACCAGATCGCCTGTCTGCATTGTTGAGCGAGAGGAACGACGAAGCTTCAGCGCATGATGGATGATGCGGTCGTTCAGGCCATTGACGATCGTCGCAAAGCCACGCAGCATGTTGAAGAACATGTGCTGGTTGAGTAGTGCGCCGAGGATGCCAACAAGCCCGAGGACAACTGCCGTTGTCATTGCGGCAACAGGCAGGTCCCGAGAGGCCGATACCGTTGGCAGCTGCGTAAGCATTGAGTGGAGCAGCATCGGCGTGGCGAGCACCACGGCAATGCGCGCCGTGATGATCGCTAACACGGTGCGAGCCGGACGTCCGGTAGCCCAGAACACGCTCAGGACAAAACGTCGGAAGGAATCCGTTGGCAGCGAGGCAAACGCCGGAGCAGCTTCTTCCGGACGCAGTCCCTGCAGAAGCGGTGGCGCATCCTCCGGCGTAAGTGGACGCGTACGCCCCAGCCGAATGATCGGTGTGGCGCTCTGAAAGAACAGATCCCGAAACACACTCACGGTCTAGCTGCGCCCCGGTAGCTGGGAAGGGGCATCACTGGACGCTGCGGAAAGGGAATCGAAGAGTGACGTCACGTCTTCATTGGCAACCAGGAGATCAGCATGATGTTGGTGGACAAAGCCACGATCGACCATGTGGGAGTTCATCGCCAGCAACGGATCGAAGTACCCGTCAACGTTCAGGAGTCCTATCGGACGGTCATGCAATCCAAGCTGACGCCATGTGACGGCCTCGAAGAGCTCGTCCATAGTGCCAAAGCCCCCTGGCATAGCCATGAGCATATCGGAGCGGTCGATCATCAGCTGCTTTCGCACATGCATCGACGGAACCTCGATGAGCTCCGTGCACTCCCAAAAGGCGATCTCGCGAGTCGCGAGAAACGTGGGGATGATGCCGATGACCGGCAGCCCTGCGTCAAACACGGTGCGGGCAACAACGCCCATTAGACCGATGCCGCCGCCGCCATAGACCAGGCCCCAGCCACGGTTGACGATTTCCTTGCCAACGGCAATTGCCGCAGCTTCATACGTCGGTCGGTCCCCACTGCGAGATCCACAATAGACGCAGATGTTCATGAGCGTGGAATGAAGAGTTGCTGCTTCAGACCGAAGCGCTTCACCACGCGGGCGCGGAGGAAGTCCTCCATCTCGTCGATGCTATCGGTGACCAGGAACAGGTCGAGATCGTCCTTCGAGATGGTTCCTTCGTTCACCATTCGATTGCGGATTGAATCAACCACTTCCGAGTAGTACTCCGTGCCCATCAGAACGATAGGGAAGTTGGTGATCTTCTTCGTCTGAATAAGCGTGATGGCTTCGAAGAGCTCGTCCATGGTGCCAAAGCCCCCTGGCAACACGACAAAGCCCAGTGAGTACTTTACCAGCATCACTTTGCGGACAAAGAAATGCTCAAACGTCACCATCACGTCAAGCCATGGATTAGCATGCTGCTCAAATGGCAGCTCAATGTTCAGTCCGATGCTTGTGCCGCCAGCTTCCTTGGCGCCGCGGTTGGCGGCCTCCATGATGCCGGGGCCGCCCCCAGTCATCACGGTAAAACCCATGTCGGCAAGTCGCGCACCCACGGAGCGAGCCAGGTCGTAATGGGGGTGATCTTCTTTGAATCGTGCCGAGCCGAAGACCGTGATACATGGGCCAACAAAGTGCAGGACGCGAAAGCCCCGGATGAATTCCAGCATCACGCGCACAACGAACGTGAACTCGCGATAGCGTGAATGAGGTCCCGACAGAAACTCGCGCTCGGTCCGCTTGTTTCCGGAGCCGGCGTTCTTCAGATCTTTCTCTGACATTACTTTATAAGAAACGTGAACAAAAATGGTAGCAATGCCAAAATCACAAGGCAGACGACGATGCGCATGACGTACGACACTTGGCGTTGTTGCCGTTCCTGCTCGGTGAGTTCGAGATCTTCAGCCCTTAGGCGTCCGATCTTTTTGAAGGTGATCCATGCATACCAGACCACGCCCATGGTGATGATCGACAGAAGAATGTGCAGCATTGATGATGGGGGTTATTTGCTCACAAGAAACGGACGGCGCATGCTTGCACCGAGTTCCGATGTGAGCGAAAGAATGTATGATCCCGACGACAACAGGTCGTCGGGAAGTCGAATGGCAAGGGGCTCGGCAGCCAATTGTTCATAGCGCGGACCCGTCCAGATGACGCGTCCGGTAAGATCCGTGATTGTTGGTGTGATCATCCGATTGATGCCCACCGAGGTGATGCTAACGAATGCCGTTGAGGCTACGGGGTGGGGAGTGATGGTGACGATGCCATCAAGTAGTGGCACGTTGTCGTTAACGGAGCTGGTAAGCGGTGGCACCTGGAAGCGCAAGCCGGTGATCTTGTAAATGCTTCCACCGTACTCACTCACCCACATGGTCTCATCGCGCTCGTCAATCTCCAGACCACGTCCGTTGATGAGTCCGTTGGGTGTCTCTAGAGGCAGAGACTGCGTGATCGACGTTGGGGCTGCCTGAGGGATCTCGGCAATGGATGCTTGCAGCAGTCCGCCACCACTTTCCGAGAATTGCGTACACACCTGCAGGAAGTTGCCTCGCGAATCTGCCGTAAGGCCACGTGGACCATAGAACTGCTGGAAGGGATTCGCAACGGAGGATATCACAGTGCCATTCTGCGGATTCATCCCGAGAATACGCCGCTGTCCGTCGCGCTCGGCCGCATAGAGGACGCCGTTGACGAGTTCCAAACCAATTGCATAGCGCTGCGCGCCACTTGGGAAGCTGCGTAGGAGATTGCCGTTGGTGTCAACCACGGTAACTGTTGCCGCAAGACCATCGGTGCTCTCAAGACGATGCACGTATATCTCGTGCTTCACGCGGTCGTAACAGATGTCGGTGAAGAGGCTGTCTCCTGCCCCCTTCATGGTGATTGTTTTGATGGGTTCGAGCGTGTTGTAATCGAGTTTATGAAGGGTACCCTTCCGGAAGTTCGTTGTCCAGAGCGATGTCTTGCCGTCCCACGAGAGTCCGTACGGGATCCAGCTGACAGTTGCCTGATTGACGACCATCCCTTTGAGCAGTCGCTGTATGGAGAAGTTCCGGCTGACGGCGCTGATAGAAGGTTCGGACTCGGACACAACGCGCACCAGTGCGGCATCGGTGGGAGCATTGGGAACCTGCCAGTTGAAGGCCGTGCCGTTCTGACCCTGTGCAACGGGAAGCCATGAAGCGCCGTTGTTAACGGAGTATTCAATGCGGCAGGGGGCGGGCACGCCACGCCAGGTAATGCGTGTAGCGCTTAGTCCAACAAACCGCTCACCACCGATTGGCGTGGCGATGATGGGCTCGGTTGGTGCTACCGAGATCAGCGGTGCTTCCCATATCGAACGTCCGTGCGTACCGGCGCGGATGTAATTGTTGGCCACATCCACCTTGATATCGAGGATCGGCGTCCGTGGGAGATCCTTACCATACGGCATCCACGTCTCGCCGGCATCGAAGGTCACAAACACACCGATATCGGTTCCGACAAAGAGCACCTTCTCATCGTCCGGATGCATATCGATGGTGTTCACAGGAACGTCGGGCATGCCGCGCCAGCGCTGCTCCCAAGTCTTGCCAAGATCTGTCGTGCGCCACACGTGGGGCATTCCATACGTGGAGTAGGTGATCCACGCTGTTTTGCGATCCGACTCTGGACACACAAAATCACTCACATGTCCCATGCTGAGTCCGTTCGTGTGAACAGCGGTCCACTTCGTTCCGTAGTCGGTGCTGACGTACACATCGCCCACATTGCCACCGGCCCAAAACACCTCCTCATCGGCGGGGGAGAAGGCCACTGCGGAGACGTTCCCTTCGAATCTCGGAGACGAGGCCTGCCAGACGTCCCCACGCGTATCCGTGAAATACACCCGCTGACGTCCGGTGAGCATGGCGTCGGGGTTTGCCAGGCTGATCGCCATTGGTGCAACCCATTCACAGGCTTCCGACATATTCAGTCCGGCGGTGATGCGCGACGACCGGCCCGATTGGAAGTCGATACGGAACAGCGCTCCGTTGGGATTGGTGCCAAAGACGATCGATGGAATGGTCGGGTGAACCATTGTCGTCATCCCGTCGCCCCCTGCCACGCGCTCCCAGTCAACAACGCCTTCGGTACCGAGGGTGCCGTTATCCTGCGTTCCTCCATACATCCGTTCGCGGTTCGTGCGGTCAACGTCGAACGAATAGAACTGCGACACCGAGAGATTTGCATTGATTCCGTACCAGGAGTTGCCACCGTCCGGACTGCGCATCATGCCGCCGTCATTACCGGCATAGACCCGCTTGGCATCGTGCGGATCGAAGGCAACCACGTGTTGATCGACGTGGGGAACATTAGCCCCGTCTCCATCGGCATAGCCGTTGGTGACGTTCACCCAGCCTATGCCGCCATTGGTGGTCATCCAAAGATCGATACCGCCAACGATCGCCTGGTTGGCATTCTTTGGGTTCACCGTCACAAGATTGTCATAGAATCCCTGGCTTGCATCCGGCGAACACGCCCCGGCAAAGAAGCATCCCTGAGCGTCGCGATACTGCACCGTCCATGATGCTCCGGAGTTTGTTGATTTTGCCACCACGGCAAGACGGTTTAATTCAGCAAGACAATACAGCGTTGATGGCTGGGAGGGGGCAAATTGCACGCTGATACGTCCCACGGTTCCAACCAGACCGTTCATGCGCTGCGTCCAGGTCTGACCTCCGTCGGTGGTCATGATGATGCCACTATCCGGCACGGCCGCAACCCATTGATCAGGATCGTCCGGATTCATCGACATGTCGTAGATCTGACCTCTGCGCATGCGGGTCCAGGTAAGCCCCTTGTCCGTACTCTTCCAGACGCCGGCATCCGAGCCCATCCCACCACACATCATCAGCTTGGTATTCTTCGGATGAACGAACACCCGCGAGAAAGCACCCACGTTGGCAAGGGCAAAGACCTGCCACGACTGGCCGGCATCGGTGGAACGCATGAGTCCGCAGCCGAAGTAGGTGTTGGCGTTGATGACCTGCTCGCCGGTACCGGCGTAGATCACGTTGCGATCATCGGGGTCGATGCACAGCGCCCCCATGGCGATGGCATTTGCCTGGTCCATCAGGGGTGACCAGTTCTCACCACCGTTAGTGGTCTTCCACACCCCGCCGGCAGCGGCACCAATGAAGATGGTTCCGGGCGTTGCGGGATCGAAGACGATGGTCTTGATGCGTCCACCAATGGCATAAGGACCCTTTTCTTTCCACCGTGGACTCTCGGCCTGCACATCAGCATCGAGCTTGGTGCGACGCCGCTGCATCTGCTCAATGGCCTTTACGCGCATGTTCTCGGCAGGGGGCTCCCCCTTACCAAATCGACGTCTGTTGAAGTCGTCGAAACGAGCCTTGATGGACTCTGCGCCGTCGCTCTCGACGATGGCGTCCCGATCGCGCTGGGCAACAACGGTGCCGACGCCGAAAAGCAGCAGACACCCGAGGGAGAGGAGGAAGTTTCTCATGCGACAAAACTACGGTGGAACGCCCCTCGCCCAGCGGGTGTTATCGGGTGCCATGACATCTGCACAATCGCATTCAACCTCTACACTTGTGCTCGGTGCAGGATACGCTGGCCTAACGGCTGCTGCTCTGCTCGCAAATGAGGGTCACGAGGTCACGGTACTGGAGTCTCACGACACCCTTGGCGGTTGCGCCTCGTTCTATCGCGTAGGCAAATGCACCTATGACGTGGGTGCAACAACGGTCAGTGGAGTTGTGGATTCACAGCCAGCCGGACGCGTCTTCCGTCATCTCGGCATCGTCCCGGAGTTTATCAAGCAGGATCCCGGAATGGTCATCCGAATGGGGGAGCGCGATGTGCTGCGTCACGCCGGCGTTGACGCCTGGATCGACGAAGCTGAGCGACATTTTCCCGGTGGACGTCAGGGGGCGTTCTGGCAGGAGCTGTACCGGTTGGAGCAGCGCGTGTGGTCGCTTGTTCAGGGGCTGACGCATTTCCCACCAGCGAATGCTTCGGATGTGCTTCGCCTTGCCAAGCCATCGCTGCTTGCCAGCGCGCCGCTGTCATTGGGATTGATTCGTCCGATGGATGTGCTCATGGAGCGCTATGGCGTGCATGGCAATTCCGACTTCCGACGCTTTATCAACGAGCAGCTGCTGATCTCCACACAGAACACGTCGTCGGCAGCCCCCTACCTGACCGGTGCCATGGGGCTTACGTATCCGAGTGAGACCTACTACCCGGTTGGCGGCATGGTGCGTCCGGCCCTTATGCTCATGCGTCATGCAACGTCTAAGGGAGCTCAGGTGAAGTTCCGCCGCCGAGTCACTGCCATTACACGTCAGGCAGGCAGCTGGCTGGTGAGCTGCGACAACGGCGAAACGTACCGCGCCGATCGTGTGGTTTCTTCAATCCCGATCTGGAACATGGCGTCGCTTACGGATGAACGCGTGCGATCGCACTTCGAGCGACTCTCGCATCGTTTCGATTTCGGATGGGGCGCCATCACGCTGTACATCGGAATCAAGGGAGTGCCGCGTCTGCCAAGCCAGTACGTGCAACTGCACCTCAACGAGCCGATACCGTTTGTGCACTCGGGATCCGTGTTCATGACCTTCTCGCATCCGGATGATCGGCAGAAGGCACCCGAAGGGATGACGACGCTGACTGTGAGCACGCACGCGATGGCCGAGGATTGGAAGGGGCTTTCGCCAGAAGAGTATGCACGGCGCAAGAGCATTGTGACCGAGGCGATCGTTAATCTCATTCGACGCCGCATGCATGAGCTCGATGGTATGGAATTCGAGCACATCGATGCCGGCACTCCGCAGACATGGGTCAGCTACACACAACGTCACGACGGCTTTGTCGGCGGCATACCGCACGATGTGCGTCGCCCTTTGTTCATGCTTCCACCGAACCAGACTCCGTTCACGGGGCTCTACATGATCGGCGACAGCGCCTTCCCGGGTCAGGGCATGCCCGCCGTGATGCTCGGCGCATGGAACACCGTCGCCCGTATCTTTGACGCATGAGCGACGCCGTCCACTCGATGTTCTCGGACATCGCCCCGAAGTACGACCTTACCAATTCCGTCCTGTCGTTGGGCATTCATCACCTGTGGCGTAGGGCCACCGTTGCCGAGAGCGGCGCGCGTGCCGGCAGTCATGTCCTCGACTGCGCAACCGGCACGGGAGATCTGGCACTTGCCTTCAAGCGAACCGTCGGCCCAACCGGCAGGGTGTTGGGGACGGACTTCAACGCCGACATGTTATCGTTTGCTCCTGCAAAGGCTCATGCCAAGGGGCTTACCGTGGAGTTCGAAGTTGCCGATGCCATGCACCTGCCATACGCCGATGCAACGTTTGATGTGGCCAGCATATCCTTTGGCATCCGCAACGTTGATGATCCGCGCACGGCCCTATCAGAGATGGCGCGCGTGGTAAAACCCGGCGGCCGCGTTGTTGTCCTTGAGTTTGGTCAGCCCCGTGGCCTTATGGGCCTGACGTACCGTCTCTATAGCCGCCACGTCATCCCTCTTATCGGCGGCATGCTCACCGGCAATCGCAAGGCCTACGAGTATCTGCCTACAACCGCCGCTTCATTCCCTTGTCGCGACGAGTTCACCGCCCTCATGGCCTCCACCGGACGCCTCACCAATTGCCGCTACCGCGAACTCACCGGAGGCATTGCGTTTCTGTATAGTGGGGTGGTGAGGAAGAATTACTGAATTACTGAATTACTGAATTACTGAATTACTGAATTACTGAATTACTGAATTACTGAATTACTGAATTACTGAAGTACTGAAGTACCGAATTACTGAATTACGGAAGTACCGAATTACGGAGTTGCGGAGTTACTCAATCCAGCATTTAAACGATGACGTACTTCCGTACTTCCGTACTTCCGTACTTCCGTACTTCCGTACTTCCGTACTTCCGTACTTCCGTACTTCCGTACTTCCGTACTTCCGTACTTCCGTACTTCCGTACTTGTCTTCCCTCACTTTCCCATTGCCCGCAGATCCTGATTCTCATGCGTGTTCTTCACCATGAAGTCGCGTATGGCCTTGAGCGGATCGGGAGTGCCCATGTTCCATTTGAACGTGCGTTCCTTCCCCATGTAAACGATGCGGAGCTCCGACACCGGCGCATCGGGAACGTTATCGAGTGATTCTGGTGGTACGGATGACAGGTCGGCCTGACGGATCAAGGTCAGAAGATCGCACAGGTTATCACGGCTGATGCCGCCCACATAGATGCCTTCGCGGTCGGTAAAGCGTCGTCCATCGTACATGATCTTACCATCGCCAAGAATGGTTGCCGAATACACCGGACATTTCCCGTAACACATCCCGGTTTCGTAGGTGACGCTGGTGTTCTGCACGGTTACCCCCTTGAGGCAGTCCTTTGTGGAGGCGCAAGAGCACAGGGCCACCATTAGGATGGCGGCGATCAGGAGAGAGAATCGATTCAACATTGCCAAAACATTTCCTCCAAGAAACACAAACGTAATACCTCCGTAACGACCACGCCACACGTGAGCAGGAAGTTTGCGACGCGTTCTGCACGTACCAGAAATCTATTCCTGTCATTGAGAGGGCCGGTCATGAGACGAATCATCGCTATATGTGGTGCACTGCTAGTGTGTGCTACGATTTCCGCAAATGCGCAGGGACTTGTGCTTCAGCATTTGGGACGCCATACACAGAGGCCCGCAACGTATGACGGTTCGGCTGCCGAAACGGTATCGTATGACCCTACCACCAGGCAGGCCGTGATCACGGATGTCAAAGCGAATCGCATCACCTACGTGAACATGGCAAATCCGGCTTCACCGGTATCGGTTCGTGATGTTCTCCTGACGCAGTACGGCGGAACGGTCAACTCAGTTGCCATTCGTAATGGACTTGTTGCTGTTGCTCTGGAAGACATCACGGCAAAGAGCAACCCAGGAAAGGTTGTGTTCTTTGACATGCAGGGCAACTTCCGCTCCAGCGTAACCGTTGGTGCGCTCCCGGATCAGCTTGTCTTTACGCCAAACGGTCAGCGCGTGATCGTTTGCAACGAGGGCGAGCCAGAGCTCAACTATACGGTTGACCCAGAGGGCTCTGTCAGCATTATCAATGTGACCAACCCGACAGCTCCAACGGTGCAGACAGTATCATTCGCATCATTGAACGGACGCCAGGACTCGCTACGGGCCATGGGTATTCGCATATATGGCCCGAATGCAACGGTCGCCCAGGACTTTGAGCCAGAGTACGCTGCAATCACCTCTGACGGCTCAACGGCCTACGTTACACTGCAAGAGAACAACGCCATTGCCGTGATCGACATCAATAACGCAGCGCTTCTGCGCGTGATGGCTCTCGGCTACAAGGATCATAGCAGGGGGCTTCCTCGGTCCACGAATTACACGTGGCGCAATCGTCCAGTATTGGGTACGACGCCTGGTGGACAGACCATCAATCTGGGCGGCTTCTCAGGGCTGTGGTTTGAAGGTTTCGGATCGGATACGAACAAGCTGCGTTTCCTAACGCATCCGGACCGCGGACCGAATGGTGAGCCGTTCGTTTGGCGTGGCGCAACACGTCGCCCCTTTGCCCTTCCGAACTTCCAGTGCGAAGTGGTGCGCTTCGAACTGGATCGCGTAACGGGAGCATTCACGATCCTCGACCGAGTAAAGCTTACGCGTGCTGACGGCACGACGCCGATCACGGGTCTGCCAAATCTCCAGGCCGGCGCGCAGGGTCTTGCCTACACCGACGAGTTTCCAATCGATCTGAATGGCAACGACCTTCCAAATGATCCTTTCGGGGCGGATCTCGAAGGTATCAGCGTCGATGCGCAAGGAACATGGTGGATGGTGGACGAGTACCGTCCCGCTATCTACAACTTCAACAGCCAAGGCCGATTGCTCGATCGTTATATCCCTGCCGGAACCGCAGCATCGGTGAGTGCGCCTGCAGGTGCCTATGGCAACGAAGCGCTACCAGCCGTTTACGCAAAGCGTCGCGCAAACCGTGGTTTTGAGGCCTGTGCAATTGAAGGTGACATTCTTTATGCCTTCATTCAGACTAGTCTCGACGATCCAGACTTTACGAACGATGCAACATCAAAGGCCTCACCATGGTGCAGGATTCTTGCTTTCAACACGGTAACAAAGCAGGTCGTTGGTGAATACCTGTATCCAATGTTCGAAAAGTTTGGCTCGTGCGATAAGATCGGTGACGCTGTATCTCTCGGAGCAGGTAAGTTCTTCGTGGTTGAGCGTGATGATGCAACAGGGCTGTCGGCTCGCAAGTACGTGTTTGAGATCAATCTCAAGGGGGCGACGAATCTCCAAAATGCTGCAGCACTTTTGCCAGCTGGCAAGACGTGGGAGACCATGACGTTTGCCGAATTGGCGGCTGTTGGCGTGCGTCCGGTAAAGAAAGCCAAGGCTGTGTACCTGCCGGGAGTGGGCTACGGCGGTGTCGATAAGGTCGAGGGTCTGGCACGTATCAATGCCACAACGTTCGCCGTGATCAATGACAACGACTTCGGTGTGGGCGGAGCAATACTTCCAAACCCTCCCAACGGCAGTATTACGGTCAACACATCGGCCGACCCCATCCTTGGACTGATAACCTTCGACCGTCCAAATGGACTTGATGCGAGCGATCGGGATAACACCGCTGGTACCGGAGCAAACATCAAGATCCAGAATTATCCGGTGTATGGTATGTACCAGCCGGATGCGATCTCAGCGGTTACCGTTGGAGGAAGCACAGTGCTTGTGACAGCCAATGAAGGTGATGCGCGCGACTGGGGATCATTCGTCGAGGAAGTCCGTGGCGGTGCTGCCAACTATATCATTGATGCTGACCTTCTCAACGCATGGCCTGGCTTGAAGTCCAACCAACTGCTCGGTCGGCTGAACGTCGTCAACAACATCGGCGATATCGATGGGGACGGTGATTTCGACGAGATCTATGCGCTGGGTGGACGCTCCTTCTCCGTATGGAACACTGATGGAAACCTGCTCTTCGATAGCGGAAGCGACTTCGAGACCCGTCTTGCTTCGCTTTTCCCGGCGAATTTCAATACCGGCCATACGACCAATGCGATGGACGATCGCTCGGACAACAAAGGTCCGGAACCAGAAGCAATCGCTTCGGCGGTAATCAACGACTCGGCCTATGTGTTCGTCGGCCTCGAGCGTATGGGCGGTGTGTTCATGTACAACATCACGAATCCAACGGGTGCCGCGTTCGTTGATTATCTCAACCCTCGGAACTTCACCGTTACACCGAGTCTTGCGAACATTGATAATTCCACTGTTGGTGATCTCGGACCCGAGATCGTTCAGTTCGTTCCTGCAAGCGAGAGCCCAAACAACGCAGACATGCTGCTCGTCAGCAACGAGGTCAGCGGCACACTCAGTGCCTACGGTGTGCGGGTACCGCGCATTCTGACGCAGCCCGCAGCAACGATCAATCACTGTATCCCTGACCGACTGACTCTTGCCGTTACGGCGAGTGGTCTGTCCCTTACGTACCAGTGGTTCAAGGATGGTGTAGCGGTCGTTGGTGCAACTGGCGCAACATATTCTGTTGACGTTGTCAATGCGACATTTGCCGGCAACTACACCTGCCGCGTTCAGTCGGGAACGGGGCTCGCTACCACATCAACCCCGACGAATGTGCGTGTCTTCACTCGCACGCGAATCCTGACGGAGCCGCGTGCGCTGACGCAGATCGATGCAAACACCACGGTGAATCTATCGTTGACGGCTACCACAACTGCCGGCGAGACGTTCCAGTGGTTCCGGTCAACAACCGCTCTGAATGATGACCAGAAGTTCAGTGGAACGCGCACGCCAAATCTGACAATCAGAGTCGCTACGATAGCCGACACATCATCGCGCTACTACTGTGTTGTGACAGGCGGATGTGCCACGGTCCGTTCGCGTGATGCACGAGTACTCATACCGAAGATTACCATTACGCAGCAGCCCCTTGACACAATTGTCTGCCCGAAGGACACGATCGTTTTGCGAGTTGCCGCAACGACGTCAGGTGGTGACGCCGGGATCGGCTATCAGTGGCGCACTGAGGACGGATTGATTCTGAAGAATGGTTCCGCTATCAGCGGTGCAACAAGCAATACCCTGCGGATATCGAATCCGACAGCGGCTGATTCGCGCAAGTACGTGTGCGTTGTGACGGGTTTCCCGTCACTGCTAAATCTGTTCTCGCGCTCAGCGAACGTGATCGTCCGCACTCCACCGACTATTACACGTCAGCCCCTTGCCAAGAATGGTTTAACGCAGGACACGGTCTGTGCGGGTATGGTGTTTCAATTCGGCGTAGTTGCCGAGGGCGTGGATCTGACCTATCAGTGGTACCGCAACGGAGCGCGGATACCACTTGCCGACTTCCCGACGTATTCGTCGCGGGAACCCGGCACGTACTATGTTGAGGTGGCAGGCACATGTGGTCTGCTTACGCGCTCGCAGTCGGTCTCCATGCAGAACATCATCCAGCCTTCGGTTGGCCTTCAGCCTCCATACGAGCGCAAGGTCAAGGAAGGCACGGCACTCGAACTCAGCATCACTGTTGCCAAGGGGTCCGAGCCGATGACCTACCAATGGGCGGTCGATGGTCAGGATATCATCGGGGCGAATGCGCTCACACTTCGCATACCATCGGTCAAGCTTTCAGATGCGGGTCGCTACGTGTGCGTGATCCGCAATGAGTGCGGCATAGATGTCTCGAATGCATGCTTGGTAACCGTGTATAAGGACAATCCAACATCCGTGGACGAAGATCTTGAAGGTGCGGAAATGACCATTGCACCGATGCCCGTTCAGTCATCATCGACGATTCGCGTCTCTGGCGTACCACCCGGAAACGCCACGCTGAGCATCATTGATGTCACGGGGCGAGTGGTCTCGAATCTCGAGGCAACAGTTGCAAACACGGGAACGTTGTCGTTGGCACTTACACCAGAGTTGTTCGGATCTGCAGGAACATACGTGGTGCGCCTACGCACCGCTGCAGGCGAGATCAGCCGCACGATCGTCTACGCCCCCTAAGAGTCAGAGAACTTATCAACACTACGGCGATGCTGACCCGGTCAGCATCGCCGTTTCCCGTTGAAGTCGGAAATTTGCCCCATGACAAAACCACAGCTCATTGCCGCGATCTATGACGTGGCACACATCACCGGAGAGTTTAAACTCCGCAGCGGAATCATCAGCAACGAGTATTTCGACAAGTACCAGTTTGAGAGCGATCCGAAGCTTCTGCAGGCCATCGCCGCGGAGCTTGTGCCGCTGATTCCACCCGGAACCGAGATGCTTGCCGGACTGGAGATGGGCGGACTGGCCATTGCCACGGCGTTGTCCATCGCATCGGGTCTGCCGGTGGTCTTTGTGCGCAAGAAGGCCAAGGACTACGGAACATGTAAACTTGCTGAGGGTCCGGATATCTCTGGTAAGCGCCTGCTGATCGTCGAGGACGTGATCACCAGCGGCGGACAGGTCATCATCTCCGGCAACGATCTGCGCTCGCTCGGTGCACATGCCGACGATGTGCTCTGCGTGATCGATCGCGAGCAAGGGGGCAGGGCAAAGCTCGAAGAGGCAGGCTATCGTCTAACGTCGCTCTGTACCATGACCGATCTGAAGGCCGGACGATGAAGATCATCAGCTGGAACGTCAATGGCATCCGCGCCGTGCAGAAGAAGGGCTTTCTCGAATGGGTCGACGAGGTAAAGGCCGACGTGATCTGCCTGCAGGAGACCAAGGCCGACGTGGAGAAGATCCCCAACGAGGTGAAGAACCATCCCGGCTGGCACACCTACTGGCACTCCTGCACCATCAAGAGCGGCTACAGCGGCGTGGGCATCATGAGTCGCACAGAGCCCCTTTCCGTTACCACCAAGATCGGCATTGACGAATTCGATGGAGAAGGTCGCATCATCGAGGCGGACTTCGGTTCGTTCGTTCTTTACAACGTGTACTTCCCCAATGGCTCGGTGGGCAACTCGCGTGTGCCCTTCAAGCTGCGATTCTATGATGCACTTCTTGCCCGATGCGCTGAACAACGCAAGCAGGGAAGGGGCATTGTGGTCTGCGGCGATTACAACATCGCCCATCACCCGATCGACCTGGCACGCCCGAAGGAGAACGAAACCAACACCGGCTTCCTACCCGAGGAACGCGTCGTGCTCGACCGCATGGCAGCCGACGGCTGGCTTGACTCGTTCCGCGAGTTCCACCCCGATGAGCCCGATAACTACACATACTGGGACTACTTCACCCGCGCCCGCGAACGCAACGTCGGCTGGCGCATCGACTATCACTGGATCACCGAAGATCTGCGCCCACGCCTCAAGAACGCCTTCATCCTCCCCGACGTCATGGGCTCGGACCATTGTCCGGTAGGGATCGTGATAGTGTGATGCCGTCTTCATCCCCGCGAAAGCGGGGATCCAATGGTAATTGTGTCATCCCCGCGAAAGCGGGGATCCAATGGATTCCCGCTTTCGCGGGAATGACGAGGGCACCCAAAACCCAAAACCTGTCAGTCGAACGAATACGTTGCTGAGAGGTATGTAAGCCGCGGGATGTTCGATCCGCCATAGATCTCGTAGTGACGTCGATCCAGCAGGTTGTTGATGGCAAGGCCGATGCGGAGGTCATTGGTGACATAGTAGCCGGCGTTGAGGTTAACGACCGCATACGAGGGGACATCGCCTCGGAAGTCACCAGCAAGCCATTCAAATCCTTCCACATACCGAAGCGTCATCGCAACGTCCCATTCCATTGGCACCGAGTAGCTGCCACTGATATTGAAGCGATGGGGCGATGTGTTTGGCGAAAGAAGATCGCGTCCCGACTTGAGGAACGGGTTAGGTGTTTTGGCATCAAGCAGGTTGGCGGCATAGAAAGCGTAGTTCGCGGAGAACTCAAGCTGGCGGCTGACCGCGTATGTAGCACTTAACTCCACACCATATTGTTCCACCAAGCCAAGATTGGTGTTCGACACAACAAAGGCAGGATTGTTCATGTACGTGGAAAAGCGAGCTCGGTCTTGGGGACTCAGCTGAGCATATACCATCGAGTCAACGATGCCCGAGTACTGCCGAAGCTCGGCGGGTAATGCCTGAGCGCTGGACCAGATGGCATACGAAGAGTTGACGCCGGGTAGAAAGCCGGAGATGAAGTTCGTCAGACGGTTGTAATAGGCATCCACCGAGAACGTGAAAGAAGATCCCAATCGACCGCTGTATCCGAATTCAATGCCGACATTTTGTTCGACGTTTAAGCCTGGATTACCAACGCCGTAGGCTCCTGGCTGGATTCCACGAGGATCCCGCTGATTGGTGACCGTTGTGTCGTACAGTCCCATGAACACGCGCTGCGCCGAGCCACTCAAGGCTGACAGCGTATCGTTGATGCGCTGCTGCAGTCCACGGAAGTTGATGGGGCGTCCACTGGCGTCAAATGCTGGACGGAAAGCGTACAAACGGAACAGCTCCGAGAAATTGGCGCGCTGGAACGAACGCCCTGCCGTCACACGGAAACTATGATCTTCATTTGCTTTGTAGAGCAAAGCAACGCGAGGCGAAAGCTGCTGAGGATAGATGTTCGCATTATCGTAGCGGACGGAAGCCACAAGTGTGAGCGGATCTGCGATCTTCGCTTCGATCTGACCATAGATGCCGCCGATGCGTGCCAGGATCGGCTCGTTCGGAAACACTGTGCGGCTTGAGGCGACAGATAGATACTGATACTGTCCGCCGACAACGTACGACAGCCCCGGAGAAATCGTGTCGACGTACTGAGCATCGAGATTCAGGTCGTAGGAATCATCAAGAATGATTGTTCCCGGAGGGGCTGCCAGAACGCGCATCGTGTCGAGCGTGCTACGCTGATTAAACGCCCCCTGAATGTGAAGATTGTGGTCGTTATACGCAAGCCGAGCAAACGGCTTCTCCGAACGTGGCACATGAATACGTCCGGCACCTGCCAGCATCACTTCATTGCCGAACTGAGAGTAGCCGAACTCTGCAAGCACCGTCTGCTCCTCGTTGATGTCGTAGTCCATTCGCAACGTTCCATACGTCGCGAAGGTCTCGCGGTTTTCACTGGAGAGGGGGTTCAACTCACGAGCGGCTGGCCACAGTGACGTGTACTCGGCAACCATAGAAGCACTGTCCATGCGGTTCTGCGCAAGGTTGTACGACTGTGACCGACCCATGGTAATCTTGTATGCGAAGTCACCGATGGTGCCTGCATGACGCACGTCTGCACGCATGGTCTTGTAGTCTCCACCAAGGAGCGAAATCTTGGTCCCTTGAGCCTCACGCGGAGACAACGTGCGAATGTTCAGCACGCCGTTGAAGGCATTTGCGCCGTAGAGTGCAGCTGCCGGACCCCGCACCAGCTCTATGCTTTCGAGGTCTTGTAGGGGGCTTGCAAAGGAGTTCCATTCAACGGCACCGATCTGTTGCAGGGCTACGTCGCGACCGTCAACAAGAACCAGAAGGCGCCGGTTGGTACTGTTGTTGAAGCCGCGCGTGTTGACGTTAAAGTCGGTGGCTCCGTTCTGCACCACGTCAACGCCATTAAGACCCTCAAGTGCGCGACCCAGCTGATTGGCGCGCGAGAGTCGCTGAAGCTTCTCGCCCGTTACAACAGTAACGGCTGCCGGAGTTTCCGTGATCTTCTGCGGCCGCCTGCTTACCCCATACACAACGACTTCGCGTCCGGTGATGGTTTCACGATCGGGGACCAGATCAATGCGGGTGTCTTTGCCGTCTTCGACAACCACGCCGTCAAAGACAGAGTCGCGAACCTCAACACCGGTTACCTTTAGAGAATACGTTCCGGCTTCAATTCGTCCGAGGGAGAACGATCCATCACGTTTCGTGAACGCATGACTCTTCGTTCCTACGGCACTCACACGAACACCAAAGGCGGGTTCCTTGGTGTCGCTGGTGAGCACGCGACCCGAGATCGACCCGGTGCCAGCGAAAAGCACACTAGGGGCAATGCACATGAACACGGCGATCACGGTCTTCCACAGGATCGCCCGATACCCCTGCTGGGCACGTGTCGCCCCCATATCGTCATATAGCTCCGCGTCTGGGGGTGTTGGCGTGTCAAGCCCGTCAACGTAGCGATTGAACATACAGAACGCTGCTCCTATCAGAATGGAATCGTGGATTTCGAGTTCGGTTGCGCCAAGAGACGCGGCGTCGTCGATGAGGTTCTGCGAGACGGATTTGCCGCCGTCGCGAACAGCACAGGCAAGACGTGCAAGCGCATTGACCTTCGGTGATGCCCATGCTGCTTCGGATCGATCCGCGTCGGCGAGAATGCTCGTGCGCGGGATCGACGTGTGTGCGGCTGTGATGGCCGCATGAATGTTTGAGCAGTAGGTGCAGTTGTTTGCGCGTGAGACCGCCGTGGCGATGAACTCACGCTCACCAGCAGTGAGCGAATGTGCATCGTGCAGAAGAACGCTGGCAAGCTCATTCAAGGCTGCCGCTGTGTCGGGCCGAACCATCATCGGGCCGCGTATGCCGTATGCTCCATCGGGTAGGTCAATGTGTGCCATTGCTCGCCCCTTTCGCTACATATCCCGCGGTTGTGAGCCGATCGGCAAGAGTTTCGTAGTACGATGCATCAGCCGGAACATCCGTGGCCATGCCATCAACGTATCGGTTGTACAAGCTGAACAGCGCCGCGATCAGCACCGTATCGTGGAGTTCCTGATCCGTGGCACCGGCCATGCGCGCTGCGGCGAACATCTCTGGTGTTGCGTTCTTGCCCGACTGACCAACGCTGCGCGATATCGATAGCAGATGATGAAGCTTGAGATCACTTGAAACAGATGAGCTACCGGCCTGATCATCAAGGAGCTCGCGTACCTGTTGCGCGGAGCCAACGTAGCGCGCAGCCGCGGCGATGTGGGCATTCGAGCAGAACTCACAGGAGTTGCCAACGCACACAGCGGAGGCGATCAATTCCCGCTCTCCGAACGAGAGCGTGTTCTCTCCGCGCATGATGACCTGCGTAAGATCACGAATCGGTGCGGCCGGCTCAGTAAAAGTGTTGAGTAGTCCGGTGATTCCCGGCAAGGGGCTTGTCAGTTCAACGTGCGGCATTGGGCACCTCAATGTCGTAACCGAGCGTTGCCATACGGTCACCCATCTGCAGATACTCTTCGGTGTTCTCAGGCGTAATGGCCTGCAGACCATCAACGTACCGATTGAACATGCAGAAGGCAGCGGCGATCAGCACTGTATCGTGAATGTGGCGGTCGGTAGCCCCTACCTGTCGTGCCTTGGCGACGAGTTCGGATGATACCGATCGTCCGCCGATGCGGACGCATTCGGCGATCTCAAGGAGCAGGCGCATCAGGGGGCTTAGCTGGCTCGCGTCACCGCGGTACACAACCGCATCAACAACGTCGTGCTGATCTCCGAAGTGAACACGAGCTGCAGCAGCGTGCGACATCGTGCAGAATTTGCAGCCGTTGCCGTGCGAAACGGCAGTGGCGATGAGTTCACGCTCTCCCTTTGTCAGGGGGCTTTCCCCATGAAGAAGAATATGCGCGAGACGCTTCAGAGGTGCTCCCGTTTCCGGACGGTATTCGAAGAGTCCGCGAATACCGACGGAGGGTGATGTGAGTGCGATGCGTGGCATAAATGATCCTTGAAGATGAACGGTCGTAATGAGATTTACATGGTTAGCTTCGCCGGACGAAGCAGCGGAACAACAGCGATTCCGATGATGATGATAAGAGCGAAGCAGAGCAGTGCCTGCTGGATGCCACTGAAGAAATCGGCAACGGTGCCGAGATTGAACACAGCAACGGCCGTCATGAGTCGGCCAACATTAAAGCATACCCCCACGCACGTTGCGCGGATACGAGCCGGAAACAGCTCGGGAATGTAGAATGACAGCAGTCCCTGTGACATGCCGAAGAACACGGCAAGACAAGAGAGTCCAATAAGAACCGTTTGGCTGGAGGTTTGCGTGGTGCCATAGAGCCACAGCGAAAGAACAAGCACACTGCCGTAGGTGATGGTTAGCGTTGCGATGCGTCCGATCCGCTGAACGAGAACGCCCATGAGAACGCTTCCGATGATGCCACCTAATCCCAGCGACATCATGGCAAATCCACGCACACTGCCTGCCGACTCCTTCGGTGCCAACTCCGAAACCCACGAGGGTAACCACGTAAAGGCCGACCAGAGTCCGATGAGCATCGAGCCAAACAGTAACGATGCGAGCACGATCTCACGTCGATGCGCTCGTAGAGTTGTGAGAAACGGCTGCTGTTCGCCGTGCATAGAATGAACGTGAAGGACGGGGGCATCGGGACGCAGAAGTGTCAGGATCCCGACGATGACGATAAACGACGAGAGCACGTAGGCCGCCCCGGAGTATGTCATGCCCGTGGCCTGCATTATGCCAGTCGATACGATCCCAACAGCATACGAGTTGGCGAAAAGACCCATCATGAGGGGGCGAGACCGAGCACTGAGTGATTCGGCAACGAAGGTGGTTGCTACAGCCATTACGCCGCCACTACCTATACCTGCGCTCAACCGAACGAGGTAGTACGTGGTATGGGTACCAACGAATGCAGAGACCAGCATGGATCCGATCGCGACCAAGAGTGCCAGTCCAACAATCCGAACGCGTCCGTATCTATCGGCTAGGTAGCCGAACAGCACGCCCCCTGCCACCCAACCACAGAGAAACAATGCCTGCGAAATCCCTCCTAACGACACCGGATCGACAACACCACCCTCAGCGGTCGAAAACGCGCTCGCAAGAATCGGCAAGTAGGTTGGTGTCAGCGAAGCAATGGCGCCACAGCACAAGCAGGCAAGCCAGCACGCTACGATAATTGTCCGCCCTTGAAAAGTCATGGCGGCAACTATACGCTGGCGTCAATTGCCCGCGCAAAGTTTACGCACTTATGTTGCTTAAGATTAGACTACGGTGCAAGCTTCATCCCGAGGTCCTTCGTCGCCTTCGGCTCCTCAGGATGACGCATCGCGGATTGCTATATGGGGGGATAAGGACATCGCCGCGCTACGCGCGGCGAAGACAGATGATGTTATTCAAGGCGACGATGCGAACGTCATCGCGACGGTGCGAGCGTCATCCCGAGGTCCGAAGGACCGAGGGACCTCGCGGGAATGACGGGGGCTTTCGTACCCCGGGCCAAGGCCCGGAGCTATTATGGCTCGTCTCAACGCATGGATTCCCGCTTTCGCGGGAATGACGAAGATGGATTCCCGCTTTCGCGGGAATGACGAAGATGGATTCCCGCTTTCGCGGGAATGACGAAGATGGATTCCCGCTTTCGCGGGAATGACGAAGATG
>VEQR01000125.1 GCA_018883125.1 Candidatus Kapaibacterium sp. | reverse complement strand
CCGCACTGTGGACCGTTGGCATGGCTCCGGATACATCTGTTGTGTCGAGCTTCTTTCTTATGGCCTGGCCCGACAAGCACCTTTTCTTTTCCGATTGCGGCGTTGTTCCTGAGCCAAGCTCAGAACAACTGGCTGACATTGCATGGTCGGCTGCGGAAAACTATCGTCGACTCGTCGGCGACGAGCCTCAACTAGCATTCCTGAGCTTTTCGACAAGGGGCAGTGCAGCTCACCCATCGGTTGATCGTGTTCGCACAGCGTATGATCGATTTCACGCCAAGCATCCCAACGTTGCGGCTGACGGCGAGCTTCAGTTCGATGCGGCATTTGTGCCGGAGGTAGCCCGGAGGAAGGCACCGGATTCGCCCCTTACCGGCACGGCAAACGTTATGATCTTCCCCGATCTCAATGCCGGAAATATCGCGTACAAGATCGCACAGCGACTCGGCGGTGCTACGGCAATAGGACCAATTCTTCAGGGTTTGGCAAAGCCCTATTGTGACCTTTCGCGCGGATGCACCGCGGAAGACATCGTGCTGGTTGCAGCGATCACGTCGCTTATGAGCGATTGATCAGGCGATCGAAGTCTTCGTCACGAAGTTCGTACTTCGTCGAGCAGTACTGGCAGACCAGTTCTCGATGACCCTCTTCGCGCATTTGAATGATCTCGGAAGTGTCGAGCGTCATGAGCGCTGAGGTGAATCGTTCATGCGAACAGCGACAGAAGAAATCAACGGGTGACGAGGCAACGACCTCGATCTCCGAGGGCATGATCTGCTGCAGAATGTCGTGTGGCGAGTATCCCGAGTCGGCAAATTCGGAGAGCCGGCCAAGGTAATCGATCGCATCATAGAGCTTGAAGATATCCTCCGGACGCGCTCCGGGCATGGCCTGTACAAGCAGACCGATGCTCTGACGAATCACATCGTGTTCATCGTAGGCTACATCAATGACGAAGGCCGAGGGTACCTGCTCCGATTGCGTCAAGTAGTATCCTAGGTCACTCGTAACATCACCTCGGCGCAACTCGACGATTCCCATAACGGGCTCGTATTCCCCGTAGAGAACGCGCTGAACCCGCAGGAGCCCCTTGCCAAGGGGCGTGGCACGCGACTCATCGGGATTGCGGTTAAGCGTGATATAGCCACGAACCTCTCCAACCTGCATCGCCTCGGCCGTTACCGAGCGCACAAGGCCATCCCCTTCCAGAGAGACAACCATCCGCTCTTCGCCCTTGAGGTACGATGCCATCAGGGATGCTCCTGTCAGCGCCCTGGCCAGCACAAGAGAGGCCATAGGGTCGAGTCCATGCTTCTGCTGAGCCGTCCTGGTGGTTGTGGTGTTGTGAATGACCGCAGCACGGAACGTACCGTCGAGCGTGATAGCACGCGTTACCCGATCACGTTGTGCCCACAACTTTTTAACCGAATCACTCATTCGTGCGCCTTTGGATTTCGTGGAGTGTGTGCAGCGCCTGCAGCGGCGTCATATTCTCAAGGTCCAGATCGCGGATACTCCGGCGCAGTTCATCGTCCTGGACCGTGAACAGCGTGGCCTGCATGGGCTGACTGGCCGCCGGTGCATCGGTACGAGCAAGACGGGCCTGCTCTTTCCCCTGATGCATTAGCTCGAGATTTTGCAGAATACGTCGAGATGTTGAGATCACCTCTGCCGGCATTCCCGCCATGCGTGCAACATGAATACCGAAAGAATGATCGCTGCTACCCGCAACTACCCGATGAGTAAAGAGAATATCGTCCTGCACCTCGCGCACTTCGACATGCACATTGTGAATGCGATCAAACTTCTGCTCTAACTCGGTAAGCTCGTGATAGTGGGTTGCGAAGATCGTCTTTGCTCCAACGCGCTCGTGCAGGTATTGCGCGATAGCCCAAGCGATTGAAATACCATCATAGGTTGCTGTGCCCCTTCCCACTTCGTCGAGCAGAATAAGGCTGCGGCGCGTTGCGTTATGAAGGATGTTGGCACTCTCGTGCATCTCCACAAGAAATGTGCTCTCGCCGGCAAGGATGTTATCCTGTGCGCCAACACGTGTGAAGATGCGGTCCGTTAGCGGAACCTTGGCTGCAGCACATGGGACATACGACCCGATGTGAGCAAGAAACACCGTTAGTCCGACTTGACGCAGATAACTCGACTTTCCGGACATGTTCGGTCCGGTGACGATCTGGATCTGGCGGTCATCGGAGTCCAACGTAACGTCATTGGCCACGTATCGCTGACCCGGACCGAGCAGACGTTCGATCACCGGATGCCGGGCACCAACGAGTTCAAGCAGCGAACCATCGTGGATTACCGGACGGCAGTACTCGTGCTCAACAGCTACCGAGGCAAAGCCTGCGAGGACGTCGAGAACAGCGATCTTTTGTGCTGTTTGCTGAATGGACTCGCCGAATGCTGCGACCTGCTGACGAACTTCTGCCAACAGCGCCGTTTCCAACGTCCGCACACGATCCTCGGCGCTCAGGATGCGCTCTTCAAGCTGCTTGAGTTCCGTTGTTGTATACCGCTCGGCATTAGCCAACGTCTGACGCCGATCATACTCCTGCGGCACACGCGCCGAATTGGCATTCGATACTTCGATGTAATACCCGAAGACCGACGTGAAGCCGATCTTCAGCGTTTGAATGCCGGTGCGCTCACGCTCACGCTGCTGATACTGTGCGATCCAGTCTTTACCGTTGACAAGTGCCTGGGCTACGTCGTCAAGCTCGGCGTTGAAACCCGACCGGAACATGCCGCCGGTGCCAACGGCCACAGGGGGCTCGTCAACAAGTGCTCGGCTGAGTAGGTCGCAGACAGTCACGTGGGCATCGATGCCACGGACCAGAGAACGAACGCTTTCGGAGGCCACTGCCTCGGCAAGCGCCACAACGTCTGGAACGATCAACAGTCCCCGGCGAAGTGCCCCAAGGTCGCGAGCATTGGCTCGATTGGTCATAACTTTTGTGAGCAGCCGCTCAACGTCCCCAATACCCGAGAGCAGCTCCTGTAGCTGAGAACGTCTGTCGTGATCGTCCACAAGCCCCGTTACAACGCTATGTCGACGTTCAATGCGAGCCTTATCTGTCAGCGGTGTCTGCACCCACCAACGCAACAGGCGCGCACCCATCGGTGTAGATGTCTTGTCGATGAATCCGACCAAGGCTCCGTTTGCAGATTGCCCCGTCATCGTTGAGGATATCTCGAGATTTCGGCGCGTTGCCGGGTCAAGCACCATCACGTCATCGGATCGAAGCGTCTGCAATGAGGTGATCTGCCCCAGTGCGCCGCGCTGGGAATCACCAACGTAGCCGAGGGCAACACCGGCAGCGATCACTCCGCGGACGTGAGTATCAATGCCGAACCCTTTCAGCGAGGCGGCATCGAAATGCTGCTGGATCGTTCTCTGTGCCGTGTCGAAATCGAAGTGCCACGGCTCGAGTCTCGATACTGAGGGCGCGCGGCCGAGTCGGTTGATAAGGGGCTCCCAGTGCTCCCGCTGATCCTTGCTGACGAGGATTTCCGCTGGACGAAAGGCATCGAGCAGCGAGGCGATCTTCTCTGCCGGAACGTCACCGGCCGTGAATGACCCTGTGGAGACATCCATGACGGCAAGTCCCCACGGTTGGTTGTCCTTCGCTGGTGCTACGAGACAGGCCAGGAACGTATTGGCTGATGCATCAAGGATCTTGTCGTACAGCACCACGCCCGGAGTCACCACCTCCACCACGTCGCGTTTGACGAGCCCCTTTGCCAGCTTCGGATCCTCCAACTGCTCACAGACGGCCACGCGATGTCCGGCGGCAACGAGTTTCGGCAAGTAGGTGTCGAGTTGATGATGCGGAAATCCTGCCAGTGGGATATCGCCCGCGGCCCCATTGTTTCGCTTTGTCAGCGTGATGCCGCAGGCCTTTGCCGTGGTGACCGCATCATCTCCAAAGGTCTCGTAAAAATCCCCGAGCCGAAACAGCAGTACCATGTCCGCATGCTTCTGCTTGATTGTGCGGTACTGCCGCATTAGTGGTGTTTCAGAAGTCGACTTCACGGCGCAAAACTACGAACATGGGGCTCGCCTTCGCGGCACTCACATCTTGCCGAAGAACTTGCTATATTTGCGCCTCGTAAGGAGAGGTGGCCGAGTGGCTGAAGGCAACGGTTTGCTAAACCGTCGTAGTGGTATAAACCGCTACCGAGGGTTCGAATCCCTCCCTCTCCGCACTAAAAAGAGCCCCGTGTCCAGCACGCGGGGCTTTTTTCATTCATGGCAGATGACCGGACCATACGACCCATCATTACCAACCGCAAGGCCCTGTTTGAATATGAGGTCCTTCAGCGGTTCGAGGCCGGCATTGCCCTAACGGGCACAGAAGTAAAATCTCTCCGCGCTGGGAAGGTCAACATGGCAGATGCCTACGCGATGTTCCCGAGTCGCGCTCAGAACGAGCTGTTCCTCGTTGGCCTGCACATCAGCCCGTATGACTTCGGACAGCGGGAGAACCACGACCCCCTTCGCAAGAGGAAGTTGCTCCTCAAATACCACGAATTGCAGCGCCTGCGAGAAGGCATTGAGGAAAAGGGGCTGACGGTTGTCCCGCTGAGTCTCTATTTTTCGGGCCCGTACGTCAAGGTAGAACTCGGACTGGTTCGCGGAAAGAAGCTCTACGATAAGCGGGCGGCAACCAAGGAACGTGAGCAGAAGAGAGAGATGAAGAGAGTGACGAGAGACGAGTGACGAGTGACGAGTGACGAGTGACGAGTGACGAGTGACGAGTGACGAAAGCGACCATAATAGCCCCGGGCCTTGGCCTGGGGTACGAGTGACGAAAGCGACCATAATAGCCCCGGGCCTTGGCCTGGGGTACGAGTGACGAAAGCGACCATAATAGCCCCGGGCCTTGGCCTGGGGTACGAGTGACGAAAGCGACCATAATAGCCCCGGG
>VEQR01000005.1 GCA_018883125.1 Candidatus Kapaibacterium sp. | reverse complement strand
CTATTACTGACGCTTTGTCACTCGTCAATAGTCACTCGTCACTGGTCACTCGTCACTTGTCACTTGTCACTCGTCACTCGTCACTCGCCACTGGTCACTCGTCACTCGTCACTGGTCACTCGTCACTGGTCACTGGTCACTGGTCACTGGTCACTAGTCACTCGTCACTGGTCACTCGTCACTAGTCACTCGTCACTAGTCACTCGTCACTGGTCACTCGTCACTCGTCACTCGTCACTCGTCACTTGTCACTGGTCACTCGTCACTGGTCACTTGTCACTCGTCACTCGTCACTCGTCACTCGTCACTCTCATCTCTCCAACATGATGGTCACCGGACCATCGTTGACCAAATGAACCTGCATCATGGCTCCAAAGACCCCTGTGGCGACTGTCACGGGGGTCTTTTCGTTTGTGATGCGGTCCTGCATGATACCCACGAAGGCATCGAAGAGGGGGCGGGCTGCATCGCCCCCTGCCGCACGAATGAAGGAAGGTCGCGTGCCCTTGGCAAGTTCACCGTACAGCGTGAACTGTGAAACCAGCAGGATGCCGCCGCCAACGTCGCTGATGGAGCGGTTCATCTTGCCATCGGCATCAGGGAAGACTCGTAGGGAGAGGATCTTCTCGGCGATCCAGCGGCATTCCTCCACCGTATCGGTGTGGGTGATGCCGATAAGGGCTACTAGGCCAGTGCCGATTGTGCCGACGGTGGAGCCCTGGACCTCGACGTGGGCCGAGCAGACCCGTTGAATAAGTGCGCGCATGGTATCGTAGTGGATGGTCGAAACCTGTTGACGAAGTTTGTGGTCAAACACACCGTCAACAAAAGTGACACGTTCTCCAAGGATACTCAACGTCATGAAAAGAATGATCATCGTCGGCAGTCTGCTTACCATGTTCCTGGCCTGGTATGACGCATCGGCCTTAGTGCGAGAAGCACCGCGCAGCGCCCGTAAGGGGGTAACGTATGGGGCAGGAGTCACACCGGGCGAGCGCAGTTCGATCAATGCCGCCATGAAGGCCAAGACCTTTGGACGCACCATTCGCGTGACGGGAAGCGTAACAGAGGTCTGCAAAGTGAAGGGGTGCTGGATGATGCTGCGCGACGGTGAGACGCAGGTGCGCGTGACGTTCAAGGACTACGGATTTTTTATGCCAAAGAATCTCGTCGGACGTAAAGTTGCCCTAGAAGGCGTGCTGACAGAGGAGACGCTCACCGAGAAAGATGCGCGCCACTATGCCGAAGATGCCGGGAAGAGTCAGAAAGAGATCTCCGCCATTGTTGGCGATCAAAAAGAGTATTCATTTGAAGCAACAGGAGTTGTGGTCCTATGATCTTTACCATCGAACATGCACCGGTCTATGCTTCGCTGCGCGTTGACATGAATCAGGGAGAGAGCTTTCGCGCCGAACCTGGGGCAATGCTCTCCATGACGCCAAGCATTGAACTCGAGTCGGCCATGGCCGGCAAGGGGCTCTTCGGCTCCATCAAGGCAGCCGCCAGCGGAGAGTCGATCTTTGCCTCCATCTACACCGCCGTTCACGGTCAGGGTGAGCTGTACCTGGCACCGACACATCCGGGTGACATTGCGCGGGTGGACTTGAACAATCAGACCATTCTGGCCTTCGGTGGTGCATATCTGGCCGGTGATGTTGGGCTGACACTCAGCGCACGCGGATCGCTCAAGTCCATGATCTCCGGAAGCGATCTGTTCCTGACCGTGATCAGCGGAACAGGGCCTGTGTTCTTGTCGAGCTTCGGAGCCTTCTACAGCAAGACGCTGGGTGTTGGCGAACCGTATGTTGTTGACACAGGTCACATCGTAGCCTTTACTGACGGGATGCACTACTCGATCAAGACGGCCTCTCGAGGGTTGTTCAGTTCTGTAGCCACGGGAGAAGGACTGGTCTGCATGTTCAGCGGTCCCGGCACGATCTGGATGCAAACACGCAACATCAAGGCCTTTGCTTCACGCCTCGCCCCCTACATGCCATCGGGAAGCTGACGGGCTTAGTACCTTTCGGTTTTGACGTCGCAAAGAACTGACGCAAGGTCGTTGAACACCACGTCCTCCGGCTCAAAGGCGAACAGTGGCAGGACCACTTCGTTGGTCCTTGACGTGACGTTTATGCGCATGCGCAAGGCCTTGCCGTCTTCGTTCGTGACCTTTACGGGAACCGGCATAACAAACGCGTCGGAGACTCCCTCCTGTTTGATGCGCATTGTTACCTTCCACTGCCCGTCGGGCTGCTTGTCTTTCTTCCATGCCACTCGATAGGTTGGGAGTTCGTTGCCATATATCCACTGGTCAAAAAACCACTTTACATCTGATCCAGTCAGCTTTTCAATCGTGGTGCGGAAATCATCGGTGCTTGCATGGGAGTTCTTGTGGCGGTTGTAAAACTCCCGCATCACCATCATAAAGGCATCCTCTTTCATCGTCCTGAGATCAATCATCAAGTTTCTAAGCATGTGAAGAACCCATGCCCCTTTATAGTAGATGAAGGTGTTGTATCCATCGCCGCTAAGGCCGGTGCCATTTGATACCCGATGTCCAAGGGCGATTGGCGGGGGAGCGAGGTCTTTCCCTATTGCCTTTTTCCCGTACGACATGATCTCCTTGCGATAGTCTTCGAGCAGACGGAAGAACTTGTCACCTTCCTGCGCGGCAAGTTGGGAGTACATCAGGCACGAGTATTCGGAGAAGCCCTCGCTAAGCCAGCGGTCCCGATATGATAGTGGCTTTACACTGATGCCCCACCACTGATGAGCAACTTCGTGCGCAATGAACTGCTCTTGAAAAAAGTCTTCCATTGACACGAACGCCTCGGACGACAAATGCAACAATCCCGGGAAGGCCTCGCCGTGGTTGCCCGGCAACTCAGTCGCATTCAGATGAGCAATAGGGGGCGGACCGAAAAGCCGGGTGTAGAACAACATCGACTGAGCGACATCCTGACCAACCTCGTCGGCATTTTCATAGGATGTGGCCACATGAAACATTGTACACTTCGGTGTCTCACTTGATGTTTCCAGCTCCTTCTTTGTGAACAGGCCGATATGGAACGAGTTGTTCGTGTTTGGAGTGTCAGTAATCCACTGGCTAGTGGTGACTTGGTCATTGGTCGTTATCGACACCTGACGTCCGAGGGAGACGAGCGTCATTGATGCCGGATAGGAAAATGTCATATCATAGAGCGCCTTGTGGAAATAGGAATGCGACGGTATCCAGTCCAGTGAAGTCTTCAGAACGGTGTAATTCTTGATGCGCTCGATGATGTCTCCCCGCATAAAAACGGTCATGACGCATTTGCCACCCTTCGGAATGAGCGTGGGAATTCGGACGTAGAATGCCTCGGATTCCTTTGCCCGGAAGAAGGCGGTTGAAGCACCGTTTATGTGCACGGAGTCAACCTTGAGGTAGGAAGTAAGTGCCATTTCGATCCATCTCAGGCTGTCTCGAAGCATCGTCATGTCAATCCTGTCCGAGGACTTCATGGAGAGCCCCCTATCGAGACTGCACACTACCGTGTGCTTCTGCGTTGCTACGTCATCGTAGGATGCCGATCCATCATCAGAGATGATGGCCGGACGTTCAGGATCAGCACACTGGCATACCTGAGCGTACCCGGTTGGACCTTTCTTTTCATTACTGATCGCCAGGGAGAAGGGCTCTTCCTGCGAAGGATCGTGGCGTATCCAGCAGTTGATGCGTTCGCTGGTCTCTCGCATGTCGGAAAGACGTGCCCACATGAATGGTGTTCGCAGACGGTTTAGTGTGAACCGGGCAACTGGAGAAAAGATCTCCCCGTCATCCTCGTTCACCAGTACCTCGCGGGCTGTAGATGCCAGCTTGAGAAGTTTGTCATCGGTAAACGCCGACGGTGGAAACTCGTCGATCAGTGTGGGTAGGCGGTCATCCCCGAAGATGAAAACGGCTGAGGTACAAGTGGCCATATACACGTTGCCATCATAGAAGCGACGCAAGTTGATGATCTCCGTCGGGTTGTTCGGCGAGAAGGTAGCACTGCATGTGCCATGAAAAACAGCCGCAACTCTTCGTCCGTCTACTGCTTGCAGAAATGCAAACGAACCACTGTCGAGGGAGATTGAATAGGCGCCGTCTTCGAAGAAGACGCCGGAAATCTGCCGGAATGATGATGAGTCTATCTGTAGGTTTTTCAGCGAATCCCTCATCAGCTCATACGTTTGTGTAAGGTCCGATGGGGTCATCTTCGACCCCTGTGCCTGGAGGGTAGGTCCGGCAAGGATGAGGCACGCGAGGAAAGTCCAGATGAATGACATAGAGAAATCCTGTGACAATAATGAACGGCGATCAACAGACGTAACCCCCGAATTTACACGACGTGCAGAAAACCACCAGAAGTATCTTTGTCGCATGACAGAAGAGGTACAAGCCCTGCTGGGCAAAGAGTATCGGTGTCTCGACAAGGGCTTTGTGCGACTCATCGATGTAATGGGTGATGATGCTGCGATCGTGCAGGCAGCCCGCGTTTCGTATGGCTCGGGGACAAAAAAGGTCCACGAGGATAGGGGGCTTATCAGGTATCTGATGCGCCACCTTCACACGACGCCATTCGAGATGGTGGAGTTCAAGTTCCACGTCAAGCTGCCCATCTTCGTCGCACGGCAGTGGATCCGCCACCGCACGGCCAACGTGAATGAGTACTCCGGACGATACTCGGAGATGAAGGACGAGTTCTACGTGCCGGACCCCGATCAGGTGCGGGCGCAGAGCGCTATGAACAAGCAGGGCCGGGCCGAAACGGCGTTTGATGCCGACGAGGCAGAGAAGATCCGCGCCTCGATGCAACAGACACAGGAAATGCTCTACGGACAATACCAGGATCTACTGGCAACGGATCTGGCCCGTGAGATCGCCCGTATTAACCTGCCGGTGTCGAACTACACGGAATGGTACTGGAAGACGGATCTTCACAACCTGTTCCATTTCCTGCGCCTTCGCATCGATCCACACGCTCAGTACGAGATCCGCGTCTTTGGCGAGGCCATGGCTGAGATCGTCAAGGCAGCGGTGCCCCTTGCCTACGAGGCCTTTGAGGATTACATCTTGCATGCCCGCCGCTTTTCCCGGTTGGAACTGGAGGCGCTGCGTTCGATGTTGACGTCTCTGCCCACTGTAGAAGAGCTCGAGTCACGGGGCTTGAGTGGACGTGAGGCACGTGAGTTTCTCGACAAAATGCAATAGGACATTGCTATGCCACATGGCTCGATGATAGGCCGTCGCGCTCCCCTGATGGGGCTCGCGGTGCTATATCTGCTCGTAACAGCATGTGGTAGCGATCCGGTAGTTCCCACCGAACCATCTTTTCCGATCATTCCGGCTCACCTGTCACAGGTGCCGGTGCCCTCGGATAATCCGCTCACGCCGGTAAAGGTTGATCTCGGACGCCGTCTGTTTTACGACAAGCGACTATCGAGCACGGGCACGGTTTCCTGTGCGTCGTGTCACCGTCCGGAGAAGGCCTTCAGCGATGCTCCGAATCAGGTCAGCCGTGGCGTCAATTCAGCACTGGGTCAGCGCAATGCGCCGGGCCTTGTGAACATAGCCTACCGCCATGCGTTCTTCTGGGACGGACGTGCCGCCTCGCTCGAAGACCAGGCGATGATGGCTTTCCTTGGTTCGACAGAAATGGATGCCGACACGTTTGCCGTTGCTGCACTGATGCGCTCCGAGGTGTATCGTAATGCATGGGCGGCATCGTTTGGTGACACGGCCGTAACAATGCGTCGGGTGATGATGGCCATTGCAAGTTTTGAGCGGACGCTGGTGAGTGCTAACAGTCGTTACGATCGGTATCTGCTGGGAGAGAAGAACATCCTGAGCGATCAGGAACGCCGGGGCATGCAGCTCTTCTTCAGTGCAAAGACCATGTGCGGTGCCTGCCATGGTGGACAGGATCTGACGAATGACCAGTTCCAGAATGTGGGACTGTTCAATCACTATTTCGATCGTGGACGGTTTAACGTCACCAAAGACCCGCGCGATGAAGGACTCTTCCGCACGCCATCACTTCGCAATGTTGCGCTAACCTCGCCCTATATGGCTTCAGGAGATAGCGATAAGGGGCCCCTTACCACCCTTGAACAGGTTGTTGCACATTACAATGATGGTGGCACGCCTTTCAACAACAAGGATAAACGCGTCCGAAAGCTTGGCCTAACGGATGCCGAGATGGCCGACATTGTGGCCTTCATGAAGGCTTTGACCGATTCGTCGGTGATGAATCGTACGGAGTGGTTAGCTCCGTAACGACATTGTTACGACAACGTGGCTAATGTTGCGCACGATTGATTTTGCCGTAACGCCTGCATAACGCGAGAAGTTGATGTTTGCATCGTAATGCAACGATGTAACATCCTCTTCATTTGCGGCTCGGTAAATCAGACGACGATGATGGTCGAGATCGCCCGTCATCTCGTCGATCACGAGTGCCGCTTTGCGCCACACTACGCCGATGGCCTTATGGAGGCCGCCGCACGCCATGGTCTGCTGGAGTGGACCATCGTGGGCAACCGTCACCGTGAGCGTGCACGCGAAGTGCTGCGTCGTCATGGATGCCGCATTGACGATTACGGTGGTCAGCTGGACTACGACCTGGTGGTGACGTGTAGCGATCTTATGCTGCAGCAGAACATCCGGAGCAAGCCGATCGTGCTGGTGCAGGAGGGAATGACCGATCCCGAGACCATCATGCACAAGGCGGTGCTGTCACTCGGTCTGCCGCGTTATCTGGCCTCTACATCCACCTTTGGTCTGTCGAATGCCTATCACACAATGTGTGTTGCCTCCGAGGGATATGCAGAGCATTTCCGACGGAAAGGGGCTGATGGACGCAAGCTGCGGGTGACGGGCATCCCCAACTTTGATGATTGTAAGCGCTACACGCAGATCTCGTTTGAGCATCGCAACTATCTGCTGGTAGCCACAAGTGATGCCCGTGAGACCTTTAAGCGCGAGGATCGGCGCAAGACCATCGAGCATGCGCTGCGCATTGCTGATGGACGCCAAGTGATCTTCAAGCTTCATCCAAATGAACTTGTAGGCCGCGCCACACGGGAGATCAATCGCTGGGCGCCCGAGGCACTGGTATATCATGGCTGCGATATCAATCCGATGATCGCGCACTGCCAGGCGCTGGTAACGAAGTTTTCTTCTTGCGTGTACGTAGGGATCGCTCTTGGTAAAGAGGTCTACAGCGACTTCTCCATGGACGAACTGCGACGGATGTGTCCGGTTCAGAATGGTGGTCGATCGGGAGAGAACATCGCTCAGGTATGCAGAGAGATCCTGCATGAGCGACGACTGCGTCTTGCTGTGCGTCACATCACACCATCACGGGAGGCTGTATGAGATTTTCACCCAAGGTTGTGATCATTTGTCAGGCACGTATGGGCTCTACACGGCTTGCCGGTAAGGTCATGCTTCCGCTGGCTGGCGAGCCCCTTCTCATGCGTTTCTTGGAGCGAGTCACCATGGCGCGCCATGCCCGAAATGTGATCGTTGCAACAACCACATTGGAGCGCGATGACGAGATCGTTGACCTCTGCCGGATCGCCGGTTACCAGGTCTACCGAGGTCATCCTACGGATCTTGTGGACCGTCATTTTCATGCAGCACGCGAGGCCGAAGCAGATGTCGTTGTCAAGATTCCCACCGACTGCCCGCTGATTGATCCGATGGTGATCGACATGGTGATCGACGAGTTCTTGAAGCACTATCCGTTTGTGGACTATGCCAGTAATCTGCATCCCGGTTCATGGCCTGACGGGAATGATGTTGAGGTTATGACGATGCTTGCCCTGCAACGTGCATGGGTGTCTGCACGCGAGCCCCACGAACGTGAGCACACCACGCCGTGGCTATGGGAGAAGAATCCCAACATCAACAGCCTCAATGTCCTTCGTCCGGATGGACGTCAGCTGGAGGAACGGCATCGCTGGACGATTGATCATCCCGAAGATTACGTTTTGGTTCGCGCGGTCTACGATGCGCTCTACCATGGAAATCCGCGCTTTTCCTGCGAGCAGGTCTTGTCCTTCCTCGAAGCTCATCCGGAGATCGACCACGTGAATCAGCACCTGCGAGGTCAGGGCTGGTACAATTCATATCTGCAATCACAGTCAAGGATCGCTTCATGACCCAAACAGAGGTTGAAGAGCTCGAGAGCGCCGCGCTACGCGTGCGCCAGCATATCATCGGCATGTCCACCGACGGTGGCTGCTTCATCGGTGCGTCCTTGTCGTGCGCAGATCTGCTGGTATATCTCTACTGGAAGTTCCTGAATGTTTCGCCCCTTACCGTCCACGCCGAGGACCGCGACCTGCTCCTATTGTCAAAGGGTCACGACGTACCTGCTCTGTATGGCGTGCTGGCCGAACGGGGCTTCATCAGCAAAGAGCGGCTCAAGCATCACCTGTCGGTGGATGACGACCTGTACTGGCACCCGAATCGCAATGTAAGCGGCGTGGAGTTTCACTCCGGTTCGCTCGGACATCTGCTGAGCGTCGGCATGGGAATGGCACTCGATGCCCGAATGAAGGGGCTCTCCACACGTGTGGTGGTGATCATGGGTGACGGAGAACTCAACGAAGGCAGCGTCTGGGAGGCATGCCTAGTGGCCTCGGCTCTGAGCCTTGACAACCTGATTGCCGTGGTGGACCGCAATCATTTTCAGGCGAATGTGCGCACTGAGGAGCTGGTGCCCCTGGAGCCCCTCGCCGAGAAGTTCCGCGCCTTCGGCTGGAACGCCACGCATGTGAATGGTCACGAAATGACGTCGCTTGACGAGTGCTTCGGGTCACTGCATCTGAACACGGGCAGCCCAACGGTGGTCATCGCCGATACCCGCCGAGGAAAGGGGCTCCCCAGCATCGAAGAGCAGGCCGACCGGTGGTTCTGCAACTTCAGTGCCCACGAGGCAGAGGCACTTCTGGAAGAACTCAATGGCAATGCGCGTGCAACTATCACCTCAGAAAAGCTAATCGTCCGATGAACGCTTACGAAACACTTCTGCTCGATACCGCATCACGGGACGAGCGCCTTGTGGTGATCACTGCCGAAAACCGTGGTCACATGCGAACAGTACCGCCGATGCTGGGTGATCGCTTCATTGATGTGGGCATTGCCGAGCAGACCATGATCGGAATGGCGGCCGGCATGGCCGTGCGCGGACGTGTTGTGGTGACGCATGCACTTGCGGCATTTCTGACGATGCGGGCATTTGAGTTCATCCGTGATGATGTAGCCATCACCAATGCACCGGTGATCATGGTCGGCATGGTACCGGGTATCCTCAGCGACGGCAACGGCCCAACACATCAGGCCATTGAAGACGTATCGATCATGCGTGGCTTGCCCAACATGGGAGTATTCTGTCCATGCGACGAACGCGAATTCGTCGATGGCATGCGCGCGCTGCTCGAGTCGCGCAGACCATGGTACGTGCGCTACCTCAATACCCCTGAGCTGCCGATCGACAGAGAGCCATTTGTGCCAGGTAGGGCCGTCACCGTGCGAGGCGCGTCACTGCATCATCCGAATGTGACGATCCTCACGTATGGATTTCTCACACGTCAATGCATCGATGCTGCCGATCAGCTGCGTCGGCATGACCTGAATGTGCGCGTCGTGAACATGCGCACGCTTCGCCCGGTAGATATCGAGGTCATCTGTGATGCCGCACGGCGTAGTGAGCTTCTCGTCACCGTGGAGGACCATTTCCTCACAGGCGGTCTGGCTAGCATTGTTGCCGAAACGCTGATCGCACACCAGATCATGCTGCCGGTGATGAACATCGGCTTTACCTCATGGTTCAAGCCCGGCAGGCTCAATGAGGTGCTCGAGCATGAGGGACTCAGCTCCACGGCACTTGCCCGCCGCATCCACGAGCGATTTACGGACATCGTTCACCGCGCTGCTCAGCCCCCTTCACCACATCAGGAGATAAGCCATGTCTGAACCTACATACCCACCAATTGCGAGATCAATCGAGCTACTGCAACGCGCTGAGCGACTCATCCCAGCCCAGACGCAGACGCTTGCCAAGGGACCCGGTCAGCACGTGCGAGGCGTTGCCCCGGTCTATGCCCGCCGAGGCAAGGGGGCATACATCTGGGACGTCGATGACAACCGCTACCTCGACTACTCGATGGCCATCGGTCCGCTCATTCTTGGGTATGCCGATGCCGGCATCAACCGTGCGATCGAGCAGCAGCTTCACGACGGTATCACCTTCTCGCTGATGCATCCGCTGGAGATCGAAGTGGCCGAGCTCATCCATGGCATTGTCCCCAATGCCGAGCATGTGCGCTTTTCGAAAACCGGATGCGACGTCACCTCCGCCGCCGTGCGGTTGGCTCGTGCCTACACCGGAAGATCCACCGTGCTGTGTTGTGGATATCACGGCTGGCATGACTGGTACATCGCTACCACCGACAGGGCCATGGGTGTGCCGCAGGAGGTGCGCAACCTGACGTATACCTTCAGCTATAATGACATCCAAAGCGTGTACGACGCCATTGATGCAGACACGGCCGCGATCATTCTTGAGCCGATGGTATTTGATGAGCCGAAGGAGAACTTCCTCCAGGAACTGCGTCAGCTCTGCACGCAGCGCGGCATCGTGCTGATCTTCGACGAGATGTGGACGGGCTTTCGCATCTCTCCCGGGGGAGCACAGATGCGATTTGGGGTAGAGGCTGACCTTGCCTGTTTCTCCAAGGCGGTCGCCAATGGTATGCCCCTTTCAGTGCTTACCGGCAAGGCAGATATCATGCGTTTGCTCGAGCACGACGTGTTCTTCTTCACCACGTTTGGTGGTGAGGCGCTTTCGCTGGCGGCCGCCAAAGCAACACTGCACCGCCTTGTGGATGGTGAGGTCCTGCAGCGAATCGAACTCAACGGTGATTATCTGCGAGAAGGTATCCGCTCGATCCTTGCGGCCAACGACATTACCTATGCATCCGTCAAGGGGCTTGGGGCCCGCACAATGTTGGCCTTCTCGGACGCAGCAGCTGATCCGCTCATGATGCGGTCATTCGTACAACAAGAGCTGCTGCGCTATGGCATCCTCTGGAATGGCTTTCACAATCTCAGTGCTTCGCACACGCAGGGCGACATTGAGTTTACGCTTGACGTGTATGCCGACGTGCTTCTGATGCTGCATGAACATGTTCGTATGGGCACGCTTGCGCTTGCTTTGCGTGGAAAATGTGTAGAGCCGGTGTTCCGAAAGACTGGGGCGTTCAACACCAAGCCCCGTATTCCAGTGGAGCACCGATGAGGCGGGACCTATTTGCGCTCACGGACACCGTGGCAGTTGTCACCGGGGCCGCCGGTCTGCTCGGACGCGAGCATTGCCGGGCACTTGCTGCTGCCGGCGCAACGGTCTATGCCTGCGACCGCGATGCCGAATCGGCCCGTGCTGCTGTGCAGGAGCTCGGTGCGCATCACCGAGGCCTTGGCCTCGACGTGACCGATGCCGAAGGCCTTGTTGACCTGCGAGAGCAGATCCTGCGGGAATGCGGACGGATCGACATTCTCGTAAACAACGCCGCTATGAACGACATGGTGGAAGCCCCCCTTTCCAGCGGGGCTCCTTCGGCGTTCGAGAACTACCCGTTGACGCTGTTCAGAAAAGTACTCGATGTGAACGTTACCGGAGTGTTTCTCACGAGCCAGATTATCGGATCGCACATGGCTGAAGTCGGACGCGGATCCATCATCAACATCGCGTCAACCTACGGAGTGGTTGCGCCCGATCAGCGGTTGTATCGCAATCCCGACGGCACGCAGTCCTTCTACAAGAGCGCCGCATATCCCGCCTCGAAGGGCGCCGTGGTGATGCTCACAAAGTTTATGGCCACCTACTGGGCAGGATCCGGAGTGCGCGCAAATACGCTCTCACCGGGTGGAGTGGAGAACAACCAGAACGAGCATTTTCAGAAGCTCTATGCCGAGCGCACGCCGATGGGACGCATGGCTGCGCCGTCGGACTATCAGGGGGCCCTGGTCTTTCTGGCCAGCGAAGCCTCTGGGTATATGACCGGGCATAACCTGCTGGTGGATGGTGGATGGACAGCATGGTAAGCAGGAGCGTTCACCGTAGGACGGTTTAACAATTCAGACGATAACGACACCAACCATGGAGTACAACATGAGCAGTCAATCAGCCCCTTTCACACCGGCAATCGGTCAGGATCAGCCGGTGTATGTCATTGCCGAGATCGGCATCAATCATAACGGATCCCTCGACATAGCCCGCGAGATGATCCGAGGTGCCGCGCGCGTTGGAGCATCGTGCGTGAAGTTTCAGAAGCGCACACCGGAGCTGTGCGTGCCGCGAGATCAGTGGATGATCGAGCGAGACACGCCATGGGGACGCATGACCTACATCGACTACCGCTACAAAGTGGAATTCGATGAGGACGATTATCGGATGATCGATACGCTTTGTCAGGAGTTAGGCATCGATTGGACCGTTTCCTGTTGGGATGAGGAAGCACTGGCCTTTATGGAAGCCAATTTTGATGTGCCGTTCTACAAGGCAGCCTCTGCATCTCTCACGGATCTTGGATTGCTAAAGGCTATGGCCTCAACCGGTAAGCCCCTTATGATCTCAACCGGCATGTCCACGATGGAAGAGATCGATCAGGCAGCGAGTGCCCTCGAAGATGCAAACCTCATGATCGCCCATGCAACGTCGGCTTATCCCTGTGCAACGGACGAGCTGAACCTGCGGATGATTGACACGCTGCAGCAACGGTACCCGAGCCGCATCATCGGATACAGCGGACACGAGGTCGGTCTGGCCACAACGTATGCCGCCGTTGCCTTGGGTGCAAAATTTATCGAGCGACATATCACGCTTGATCGCGCAATGTGGGGAACAGACCAGGCGGCTAGTGTGGAGATTGCCGGACTTGAGAGGATGATCCGCGACATCCGAGAGATCGAGCGTTCGCTTGGCGATGGCGTCAAGCGACTCTATGACAGCGAGCTGGGAGCGCGCTCGAAGCTGCGTCGTGTATCGTCATCCGTGCGTGGCGAGGCCTGATCAATGGAGATCTCACTTGCCACGACCTGTACGCTGATCGTGCTCCTGTCAGGGGGCTTGCTGATCGCCCTTGAGCGCATGTTTCCTTACACGCCAGGTCAGCCCCTTTTCCGAGGTGGTTTCCTGACCGACCTCGGACTGTATGCGATTGTGCAGAGTTACGTGCTTGGGCTGGTGATCTTCGGGTTCATCGCTTGGGTGGATGAGCACAGTGGTGTGAGCCGCGCAATGGTGTTGCGGTCTCAGCCACTAGCGTTGCAGATGGGGGTGATGCTGATCATTCATGACTTCTACATCTATTGGTTCCATCGATGGCAGCACCACAGCTCCCTGTTATGGCGCATTCACGAGGCTCATCACTCGACCACGGAAGTCGATTGGCTGAGCGGGTCGCGCTCGCATAGCCTGGAGATCCTTGTGAACCAGACTGTAGAGTTTCTGCCCATCGTGCTATTGGCTTCTCCCGAGGTTGCCGTGATGAAGGGGGCCGTGGATGCCGTGTGGGGCATGTACATCCATTCGAACATCAACGTGCGCTCCGGTTGGCTGCAACGAGTGATCAACGGACCCGAAATGCACCGCTGGCATCATGCCGATGATCCGCGGTCGCACAATCGCAACTTCTCAACAAAGTTCGCCGTATGGGACTGGCTGTTTGGAACGGCCTATCTGCCACGCGGCGAAAAGCCAACGGCGTATGGACTCCACGATGACTTCCCCAAGGGATACATTCGACAGCATCTCTATGCATTCCGACGTCGCAGTTGAGGATGATGACGATATCGTTGTGGACGTCGAGACCTCTGAGCGAGAGCGGATCGATGCTCACCTCGCTGTTGTTCTGAATGTTGACACGATCATCATTTCGGATCTTCATCTCGGATCAGATGTTGCCAGGTCGAAGGCCCTGGTCATGATGCTCAAGACTCATCACTACAAGCGTCTTATCCTGAATGGCGATGTGTTCGACGATCTGAACTTCAAGCGTCTTACCAAGGATGACTGGAAGGTCCTGTCGCTCCTGCGCCGGCTGTCGAATCCGCGTCGCGGTATTGATGTTGTTTGGGTGGTTGGCAACCATGACGGCGGAGTATCGGAGATCCTTACGCACTTACTCGGGGTGCCGGTGCATGAGGAGATCGTCTTCACTGTGGCCGGCAAGCGTCATCTGGCCATCCACGGACATCAGTTCGATCGGTGGATCACAAAGCACGTTACGATCACCGCCATTGCTTCGTGGCTGTATCTGCTTCTGCAGCGAATGGATCCGCACCACCGGGTAAGCCGTTGGGTGAAGCGAACGAGCAAGAAGTGGCTTCGACTCAGCGACAAGATCGCTCACGACGCAACGAGTCACGGGAAACGTCGGCACCAAGCACAGTTTGTCCATTGTGGACATACGCACATGCCCGGGATCAAGCAGATCGACGATGTTGTGTACGTCAACTCGGGCTGCTGGACCGATAAGCCGTCCACCTACGTGACGATCGATCATCAGGGGGATGTTCAGTTGAATTCGATGTAGATTGGCCGTGTCACTAGGATCGGAATCTGCATGCATCACGATCATTCTGCTCGCCCCATACTGTTTGATGTGCAGCACGTTACCAAGTCCTACCGTATGGGAGAGCTCGATGTGGTTGCGCTCAATGACGTGTCGCTTTCGATTCGTCAGAGTGAGCTCCTTGTGATCCTTGGGGCCTCGGGAAGCGGGAAGTCCACGCTTCTGAACATTCTTGGCGGACTAGACGTGCCGACATCCGGCACGGTTCACTATCGCCAACAGGATCTGACCAATGCCGGTGATGCCGAGCTAACGGAGTTCCGTCGAAGATCGGTCGGGTTTGTCTTCCAGTTCTACAACATCATTCCGAGTCTGACGGCATTTGAGAACGTCAAACTTGTTACGGATCTCGTCGACGCTCCCATGGACCCACGTCAGGCGCTCGAGCTGGTGGGTCTTGCCGATCGAATGGGCCACTTCCCTTCGCAAATGTCAGGGGGCGAACAGCAGCGTGTTGCCATCGCCCGTGCCATCGCAAAGCGTCCGGATGTGTTGCTCTGCGACGAGCCGACGGGTGCCCTGGACTTCGAAACGGGCGTAAAGGTTCTTGAAGTGATCGACATGGTCCACCGCGAACTTGATGCCACCGTGGCTCTGATCACGCATAATGCCAGCATCGCCGATATGGCCGACCGTGTGCTGCGCATGCGTAGCGGTTCGATCGTGGAGGAGTACTCACCACCAGTTCGAAAACAGCCAAGAGAGCTGTCATGGTGATGCCCACGCTCACCATCAAGCTCTTTCGGGAGGTCCGTCACATGCGCGGACAGATGATCGCGATCATCCTTGTGATCGCCGCCGGCATTGCCAACTATGTGGCTTTCCAAAGCACACATTCTTCTCTTGTTCTGTCACAACAGGCCTATTACGATGCGTCGAACTTCGGTGATGTCTGGGTACAGGTCAGGCGCGCACCCGAGGCGCTGCGAGAGCGCATCGCATCGATCGATGGTGTAACGAGCGTGGATCTTCGTGTAGTGGCCAGTGTGGTGATCGACATTCCGGGGCTAATCGAGCCGGCTGGCGGCATCATCACCAGCGTGCCGAATGACGCCCAGCCCACTATCAATCGGCTGAGCCTGAAGTCGGGACGTTGGATCGAGCCGCGAGCATCGGACGAGGTGATCGTTTCCTATGCCTTTGCCACAGCCAACGGTTTTCGTGTGGGCGACACGGTCAATGCCGTCATCAACGGGAGGTGGAAGCCCCTGCGCATCGTGGCCACCGCTCTGTCTCCAGAGTGGATTCTGGAGCTTGTGCCCGGTTCGATGCTGATCGACAACAAGCGATTCGCCGTCATGTGGATGGGGCATGATGCACTGTCGGCACTCTACGACATGTCGGGCGCGTGGAATAGCGCGTCGATCGATCTTGCACCGGGATCGAGTGTGAGTGCTACGATCGATCGGCTGGACGTTCTGCTTCGGCCGTACGGATCGACGGGAGCGATCGCCAGGGCAGACCAGATGTCGCACAAGTTTCTCTCCGACGAGATCCGCCAGCTTTCGCTCACTGCGCTGATCGTTCCATTGATCTTTCTCGGCGTGGCGATCTTCCTCTTGAACATCTCGCTGCTGCGATTTGTCACCACTCAGCGTGCTTACATCGCCATTCTGAAGGCGTTTGGCTACAGCAATGCTCGCATCTCAATGCACTACGTTGGATTTGCCATTGTGGCCGTTGCCGGGGGCACCGTGCTTGGTCTGGCAGGGGGCGTGTACATCGGCATCAAACTCGTGCAGATGTATCTCGACTTCTATCGTCTTCCGGTCCTGGAGTTCGACATGCCGGTACTGGTGGTGATCAGCGCGATCATCATGAGTCTGCTGGCAGCATCACTCGGTGCCATCGCCGCAGTGCGCGCCATTGTTCGACTGCCGCCGGCCGAGGCGATGCGTCCGGAGGCGCCGCGTTCGTATCGAGGGGGCATCCTTGAGCGCAGCGGTCTGACGAGGTTCTTTGGTCCGGTCACGTCGATGATCGTGCGCAACGTAATGCGTCGCCCCCTGCGAGCAGGCGTGAGCCTGATGACCATTGCCCTTGCCTTGTCGCTACTTGTGCTTGGGCGCTACTTCATGGAGATGTTCGGAACGATCCTCGACGTGCAGTTCAATTCGGTGGCGCGTGAGGATGCGGCAGTGACGTTTATGACGCCCCGATCGCACGTGGCAGTCCACGATCTGGCGGCCTTGCCGGGTGTGATGGCCGTTGAGCCCTTTCGTGCCATTGCCGTTGATGTGATAGCCGGACAGATGACAAAGCGCACGGCAGTGACGGCAGGTGTGGAGATGCCCGACCTACATCGTGTGACGGACATGTCGGGGGAGCCTCAGCACATCCCACGGCATGGTGTGGCATGTTCACGGTTCATGGCCGAGGCGATGGGCTTTGGTGTTGGTGACACGATCCAGCTGCGGCAGATCGACGAGCAGCGGAGGATTTTTACTGTAGCCGTCACGGCGGTGATCGATGACATAATGGGTGTTCAGGTCTATGTCTCTGCAGGTCTGCTGAGCAACCTTCTGCATGAACAGGGGAGCATCAGTGGTGCCTTTCTGCAGATCGATCCGGCCAGAATGCAGGACTTTTACCGCGCAATCAAGAAACTGCCGTCCATGTCGAGCGTGGTCATGCGCGAGCGCGCAATGCGTAGCTTCGATGAGAGTTACATGCAGTTCATGGACATATCGAATTACTATATCGTCTTCTTCGCCTCGCTGATCGCATTCGGCGTGGTGTTCAACAATGCTCGTATTGCTCTGAGCGAACGCGGCAATGAACTTGCCAGTCTGCGCGTGCTCGGGTTTACGGCTAGAGAAGTATCGATCATCCTGCTTGGTGAGCAGCTTGTGCTGACACTTGCGGCTCTGCCTCTGGGCCTGCTATGGGGCGTTCTGTGGTCGATGTGGATGCCCTCGCTCATCGCAACCGATCTGTTTCGATTTCCATTTGCCATCAGCATGCGAAACCTTGGTATCAGCTGTGCGATGATCCTTACGGTGGCCGTGATCACGGGTGCCTTCATCCGACGTCGGATCGGACGACTTGACATGATCGCTGTTCTGAAATCACATGAATAACCATGAAGCTTAAGCGCCCACGATATCTCGGATGGATCACCACGGCAGTAGTCGTCGCGGCTGTAATCATCTATGCCGTGCTGCCAACACCGGTCGCCGTTGAACAGGTTCGCATCACACGGCAGAATCTGCAGACCACCATAGAGGCTGACGCGGTAGTGCGAGTGCGCGACAAGTTCGTTGTTGCCATGCCGGCTACCGGGATCCTTGAGCGGCTGCTGATCGAAGCGGGCGATAGTGTTGTGGCCGGTCAGATTGTCGCAACGATCATTCCTCCCGAGATCGATGCGCGCCAACGTTCCGAGGCCGAGGCTCGCGTGCGCTCGATTGAATCGGGCATTATCGAAGTTCGTCAGCGTCTGGCAGCCCTAAGCCCCCTGATCGAACAGGCGCGCCGACGTGCAGAGCGGATTGGACGCCTCGACCAGGCCGGCGCGGTCTCGAAGGAGCAGGCCGAGAACGCGCGCGATGCGTTTGAACAGCTGCAGCGCGAAGCAGATGCACTTCGTGCACGTGAGAGAGCCGTCGGATATGAGACGCAGGCTGCACGAAGCATCCTCTCTGCCCGACCAGGACAGCGCGTTGCCGTGCGGGCCCCGTCCGGCGGAGTGGTACTCCGGAGGTACGAGCAATCCGAACGCACTATCATGGCCGGAATGCCCATCATTGAGATCGGTGACACGTCGCACTTGGAAGTCGTGATCGATGTGCTTAGTGCTGACGCCGTGCGCGTCAGACCAGGCATGACGGTCATCCTCGATGGCTGGGGAGGGGGCTCTCGCATCTATGGAACGGTGCGCCGAATCGAGCCGGCAGCGCGCACGAAGGTGTCATCGCTCGGTATCGAAGAGCAACGAGTGTACGTCATCGCCGACCTTTCCAATGCACCTGCAACGCTTGGAGACGGTTATCGTGCCGAAGCTGCGATCGTAGTTGCCGAGGCCCGCAATGTGCCTTGTGTTCCGCTCGGTGCCCTACTGAGAGACGCCGACCAGTGGTACGTGTTGATTGCGGATGCCGGAACGGTACAAAGACGAAATGTGACCCTTGGCGGGCGCAGCGCGCTGATGAGCGCCATCACCTCGGGACTCCGTGAAGGAGAAAACGTGATTGTGCACCCTTCGGAGAAGCTTCGAGTCGGCGACAAGGTTCAGTAATCGGACTCTTATGCCGGGTAGGTAGTGGCACCACCGGCCCCGTGACACGACTTGAACTTCATTCCCGAGCCACATGGACATGGTTCGTTGCGTCCGACCTTGCGGCCAACATTGCGAATGGTTGTTGACGCCGACTGAGCATCACCACCGGCATTCGGATCTGCACCCAGCGATGTGGATGTAGACGTTGGATGCGAGAACCGCAGCTGACGTGTTGGCGTCGATGAGGTCACCGATGGCAGCGGGGCAGGACGTGGGGCGGCCTGCTGTTGCGGACGTTCGGCGATCTGCGGGAAGTACTTGAAGGCAAACGACACGGTTGCTTCGTTGATCTGCGTGAGCAGCTCGAGGAAGACGCGATATGCTTCCTGCTTGTACTCCAGAATCGGATCCTTCTGACCATAGGCCCGAAGGTAGATCCCCTCCTTGAGGTCATCCATCACGCGCAGGTGTTCCCGCCATTCGTCGTCAACCGCGCGAAGGGCCGCAACGCGCTCGAGCTGCGACATGAAGTCGTGTCCGAGCATGGCTTCCTTGCGGTCGTAGAATTCTACCACGGCTTCCTTGACGAGCTCCAACGTCTGCTCCTTACTGTCGGAGGCAAAACTCTGCTCGGTCACATTCGGTTCGCAGAGCATCTTAGCGCGGATCGTATTCATGAACGAGGTGTGATCGTTTGACGGATGATGCTCGTCGTACCACTGCTCAGTAAGCTCGCTTGCGTATTCAAGGATCTCGCTACGCAGACGTTCGCCCATAAGTGCATGACGTCGGCGATCGTAGATCACTTCGCGCTGTTGGTTCATCACGTTGTCGTATTCGAGAAGACGCTTGCGGATGCCGAAGTTGTTGCCTTCTACCTTCTTCTGGGCGTTCTCCACGGCCTTGGTGACAATGCCGCTTTGGATAGGTTCGCCTTCCGGGACCTTCATACGCTGCATGGCAGCGGCGATGCGCTCGCCGCCGAATAGGCGCATCAGATCGTCTTCGAGGGAAATAAAGAACTGCGAGGATCCCGGATCACCCTGACGTCCGGCACGACCGCGAAGCTGACGATCGATTCGGCGCGCCTCGTGGCGCTCCGTACCGATTATCGCCAAGCCCCCTGCCTGCTTCACGTCGGTATCGAGCTTGATGTCCGTGCCACGGCCTGCCATGTTGGTGGCGATCATCACGGCGCCTTTCTTTCCGGCGTTGGCCACGATCTCGGCTTCACGTTGGTGCTGCTTGGCGTTAAGAACGTTGTGATTGACATTTGCGCGCTTGAGCATCTTACTTAGAAGCTCAGATACTTCCACGCTCGTGGTACCGACGAGGACGGCACGGCCGGCCTTGAGCTCTGCCTGCACGGCCTCGACAACAGCGTTGTACTTCTCGCGCTTGGTACGGTATATGAGATCGTCAATGTCCTTACGCTGTACGGGACGGTTCGTCGGGATCGCTACAACGTCAAGCGTGTAGATCTGCCAGAACTCCGCAGCTTCTGTTTCGGCTGTACCGGTCATACCGGCAAGTTTGTGATAGAGGCGGAAGTAGTTCTGCAGCGTTACCGTAGCAAAGGTCTGCGTGTCCTGTTCAACAAACACGCCTTCCTTAGCCTCAATGGCCTGATGAAGTCCATCGGAATAGCGGCGCCCTTCAAGGATACGTCCCGTGAACTCATCCACGATCTTGATCTTGCCGTCCTGGACAACGTATTCGTCATCTCGCACATACAGCGTGTAGGCACGCAACAGCTGGTTGACGATATGAATACGATCTGAGCGGTCAGAGAATACGCGCATGAGCTCGTCGCGTTTAAGCGTCTTCTCTTCAGCACTCACGCCTGCATCGCCCTCAAGAGCGCTCATCTGAGCGGCGATGTCCGGGATCACGAACATCTCTGGGTCCTCTTGGGATGAGGTAAGCAGCTCGCGTCCCTTTTCCGAAATGTCTATCTGGTGATTCTTTTCATCGACGGTGAAGTAGAGCTCCTGATCGATGATGTTCATGCGCTGACCCTGGTCGCGCAGATAGTCCAGTTCCGTATCGCGAAGTAGCTTCATCGCATCCGGATCCTGAAGCAACTTCAGGAGCTTGCTTTGCTTGGGCATACCGCGGTTTGCGCGCAGCAGGTTCACGCCGGCGTTCACGCGATCTTCCTTGAATCCGGTTGCAAGGAGCTTCTCTGCCTCGGCAACAATGCTGTTTACAAAGCGCGCTTGGGCATCAACAAGACGCTGCACGCGTGGTTTCATCTCGACGAATGCCGTCTCGGTGGAGCCGGCTGTGACCGGACCTGAGATGATAAGGGGCGTGCGGGCCTCGTCGATCAAGACCGAGTCCACCTCGTCAACAATGGCAAACCAGTGTCCACGCTGTACCATGTCCTGCGGGTCGTTGACCATGTTGTCGCGCAGGTAGTCAAAGCCAAACTCGTTGTTCGTTCCCCACGTCAGGTCAGCCCCATACTGATTCTTGCGTTCTTCCGGACGCATGTCCGATTGAATACAGCCGGTGGAGACGCCGAGCATGTCGAAGACCGGACGCATCCACTCGCGGTCGCGTCGGGCCAGATAATCGTTGACCGTTACAAGGTGCACCCCGCGTCCGGCAATGGCATTAAGGTACAGCGGCAGCGTCGAAACCAGCGTCTTTCCTTCTCCCGTGCCCATTTCGGCGATCTTGCCCTGGTGAAGCACGATCCCACCGATCAGCTGAACATCATAGGGCACCATGTCCCAGGTCTGCTCGGTGCCCACAACCAGGTACTTGTGGCCCACGAGCCTGCGGCAAGCGTCCTTAACCACGGCAAAGGCTTCCGGAAGGATATCCGTTAGCTCCTGCTGCGTGGCCTCGAACTGCTCACGTTCATTGGCGCCAAGGCGAGCATACAGGTTGGAGCGCTCGGTATGGTCCATCGCAAGGTCTGTGCGAAGGCGTTCTCGGATCTCCTCGGCTTCGGCGCGCAGCTCGGCCACCGCCTCGGCAACCCGCTGGCGAAACTCGTCGGTCTTGGCTCGCAGTTCCTGGTCGGAGATTGACGACAGCTGAGCAAAGTGTGCGTTGATCTGATCGACGATCGGCCGCAGTTCTTTGACGTCCTTTTCGTGTTTAGATCCGCCAATGAGCGACTGCAGAAACTTGAGCATGACGTGGTGGTGGTTGGTGAAGAGATGGGCCGTTGACGTATGAGGCACAACCATCGTGCCGTCACGATGACCGCGAAGGGCAAAATTACTGGTTATTTTCGAGGCTCAACGAACGGAATTCATGCCATCGTCGTCTGTGGAACTCATGGAACAGGATCTTCGACTCTACACGCCCGAAAATCTTCTCACGCAGGCCGCGAGTGCATCGGAGCATCTGGGATATAAAATCCTCAGTTTCTACGTGGACGGCGCCGGTGTTCTGTCGAAAACAGTTACCGATACGGTGGCAACCTTCTATCTCTCGCCGTCAGGGGGCACCCTTCGCGACGAGCACCTGAACATTGTCCTCTACAGTGCCAAGTTCGACCTGTACAAGGGATTTGGCCGCGCCTGATGATATACCTCGACAATAGCGCCACAACGCGCATCGATGACCACGTCTTGGAGGCAATGCTTCCGTGGCTCCGCGAGGACTATGGCAACGCGTCAAGCATCTATGCCATCGGACGTCGCGCCCGCGTTGCCATCGAGTCAGCTAGAACCACCATTGCCTCCGCACTCAATGCCCATCCGGCCGAGATCATCTTTACCAGCGGGGGCACGGAGTCCAACAACACGATCATCAAGACTGCGCTTCACGAGTCACGACTTGTGAGTCGGTTGGCGGTAGGAGCCACGGAACATCACGCGGTGCTCCATCCTGCGGAGGCAGAACACGCATCCGGCATAGCAGCGGCGATCCTACCCGTAGATGATAGGGGGCTTGTGGATCCCTCGTTGCTTGATGGACTGAATCAGCCCGACGTTCTGGTCAGCCTCATGCACGGCAACAACGAGACGGGAGTCATCCAGCCCCTTGCCGAACTGCGTCAGCGCGTCAACAATGTGGTGTTTCACAGCGATGCAGTTCAGTCCTTTGGGAAGATTCCCATCGACGTGCAGACGCTGGGTGTGGACTTCCTGACGATCTCGGCACACAAGATTCATGGACCCAAAGGCGTGGGGGCGATGTTCATTCGCAAAGGCATTGACTTCAAGTCTCACCAGCAAGGGGGCGGCCAGGAACGTAACCGCAGAGCTGGAACCGAGCCCGTTGCGCTGATCGTTGGCTTTGCTGCTGCAGTGAAGGCATCAATGGCAGCGATGGATGAGCGTGCGAAGATCAATCGTGAACGTATCGCTCTGGCCCGGACGCTCATCCAGCGAGATATTCCAGATGTCCGTTTCAACACCCCGGTTGAAGGGGCTCTACCACACATTCTGAACGTCTCGTTTCTGGATGCAGATCGTATCGACGGCGAGGCGATCATTCAGGCCATGGATATCGCCGGTGTGGCCGTTTCCAATGGCAGTGCCTGTGTTTCCGGGAGTCAACAGCCGTCGCACGTGTTGCTCGCGATGGGACGATCTGCCGCCGAATCACGAGCCGCAGTTCGGATCTCGGTCAGTTACTCAACGACTGAACAAGAAATTCTCGACGCCTGTGCAATACTCGCCGAGGTTGTTCGTAATTTGCGTGGTGCAACACACAAATAGACACATCACATCCACCATTCGAAAGAGTTTCGTCATGCGAACACTCCTGCTCAGTTTGTCGGCACTTGTCGCCGCCACCACGCTGGTATCGGCCACTGCAATTCCTGGTGCCGCCGGCGGTGCCAAGAAGTATTCTTTGAACAACGCTGTTGGCAAGAACGCCATCGAGTTCGTTTCAGAAGCTCCCGTTGAAAAGATCAACGGCACTGCCGACGGTGTACAGGGTGCATTCACACTTGATGCCGCCAATCTTGAGGCAACAAGCGGCAAGATCGACGTTGCCGTTCTGACGATGAAGACGGCAAACAGCAAGCGCGATGAACACATGTATGACGCTATGTGGCTTGATGCGGCGAAGTATCCAACAATCACTTTCGATATCAAGTCACTCAAGGACGTCAAAGTTGCCACGAAGGACGGCCGCAGTGTTGTTACCGCTACAGCGGTCGGCAGCTTTACCTGCCATGGAGTAACCAAGCCAACCTCTGCAAGTGTTACCATCACCTATCTCCCGGAATCCGCCGACACCAAGAAGCGCGCTTCTGGCAACCTTGCAATGATCGAGGCGACGTTCAATGTTGGACTTGCCGATCACAACATTACGGGCAAGGCAGGAGTTGTAGGAAAGAGCGTTGGTGAGACCATAGCCGTAACAGCCAAGCTGTTCTCAAACTCCTAAACATTTAACCATCGAAACCTTTTGGATCGGGCCAACCTTTTTGTGTTGGCCCGAGCTATTTTCGGGTCACCGATTTTGTTGTTTGGAGGATCTGTCATGAGTCTTTTCGTCGCTGGATCACGATTGGTGGTCACTGCACTTGTCTGTCTGGTCGTGCCGATCAGCACCATGGCCAATAGTAACGGTAAGACCGGAGGGTCGATGACCGGTTGCGGGGGTTGCCACGGCGGCGCGTCAGCCAACACATCGGCAGTGCTCGAGGGACCACGAACAGTGAAGGCGGGTTCGAATACCCCTTACACGTTCGTCGTGGCACATCCTACACTGCGCAACGCCGGTTTTAATCTCAGCTTTCGCAGCGGCACGTCCTATGCCGGTACCCTTACTGCGGGTGCAAATAGTCAAGTGCGCTCGAGCGAACTCACGCACAAGCAAGCTACTGCGTTTGGCGCTGACGGTGCGCGATTCACCTTCGCGTGGACGGCCCCTGCCACGCACGGTGTTGTAAGCTTTGCCGGAGTGGGCAATGCGGTAAACAACGATGGTAATGACTCTGATGCCGACGACTGGGCACTTTCGGGAACCGTTACAATAACGGTTACTGGTGCCAACTTCACCAAGCCCCTTGCCGCGTCATCGTTTTGCACGGGCACAACAATGGACGTGCAGTGGCAACAGACCGGACTCGGCCAGGTTCGTGTCGAAATGTCCAAGGATGACTTTCAAACTGCCGAGGTGATCACGACCGCGGCTGCAGCTTCGCTCTCCACATCCTACCAGATTCCGCCAACTCTTCCGGCCGGGACGTACGTGATGCGTATGGTGGATGCAACGACGCAGGAAGAGATTGCACGCACAGGACAGTATTCCATTCAGGCAGGACCAAATTTCACTCTTCAGCCGCAGCCGACGTTTGTCTGCGCCGGAAAGACACTTACGCTGACGGTCTCATCGGTGGGCGGAAATATCCTTTACCGCTGGAAGAAGAACGGTGTTGACATTCCCGGTGGAACAAATCCGATCCTGACCATCAATCAGGCAACGCAGGCTGAAGCCGGAAAGTACCAGTGTGTGGCCTTCGCGTGCTCTACAAGTCTGGCCTCGAACGAGGTTGAGGTAACAGTTGGTGCAGCTACTGCGCTCACACGTCAGCCCCTTCCTCGAGCGGTCTGCGAAGGCGATAGTGCTTCGTTCTCCGTTGTTGCGACGGGGTCGAATCTGCGGTACCAGTGGCTGAAGAACGGTGCGCCTCTTGTGGACGATACGCTTTCGGTTCTCAAGTTCACCACGACGATGGTTCTCGACGAGGCAACCTATAGCTGCCGTGTTGAAGGGTCGTGCGGTGCTTCGGTTACGTCCTCAGCCGTTAAGCTCGACGTGACGGAATCACCAAGGATCAGAACCCAACCACTCGATAGGTCGCTGCGAGTGGGGGATACCTTGCTGCTAAGTGTCGAGGCAAGCGGCGAGTCACTGGTCTATCAGTGGTATCGAGACGATGTTGCGCTTCCATCAGCGAAGGACCGACTGCTGAGAATCATTGGGGTAGCGAAGTCCGACAGCGGGGTGTATCGCTGCATGGTCTTTAATCAGTGCGACACGGTATCATCAAAAACATCTACCGTGAAGATCGTTTCCGTTGCCGGGCCGGGCAAGCTCACGCTGACCTCGTCGGCACTGGCTCTTGGCCAATCTGTGGCCTGTCTCACCAAGGACACTACCATTACGGGGCTACTGGTGAATGAAGGGGGCTCTCCGGTAACCATCACCTCGATCTCCGCTGAGCCAATTGCCAAGATCGAAATCGTGAACCTGAAGGCACCTCTGACGCTTGCTGTCAATGAACGTCGCGATCTGCAAGTGAGGATCACACCAAAGGATTTTGGCTCGTATCAAGCTACGGTGTCGTTCTTCACCAGTATCGGCTCGCAGACATACACCGTCACCGGTGAAGGCACGCCTGCACTGAAGTTCACTCAGGACACATTGCTGTTCCCGAAGGCATCAATGGGTGTTCGGCTCTGTAATGAATCGGTGGCAATTCCATGTGATGCAACCAAGATCACCAACATTCGCTTGTCGGGTGCCGGGGCAGCAACATGGAGCCTCTCTCAGGCACCGGATACGCCACTCACTCTCAAGTCGAGTCAGAAGCTCACACTCTGCGTCGAATCGACGCAGGAGAGTGGTGACGAAGCTTTTGTGACAGTCACCACGGATTTTGGCCAGACCACCTTCATGCTGCGCCGCAGCGATGTTACAAGCGTCGATGCCGACGACGACGATGCAGCGCAGACCAAGGTCCGCGTGTATCCGAATCCGGCCGTTAACGAAGTCATGATCAAGGGGCTTTCCGATGAATCCATGACGATTTCTGTCTACAACTCTGCTGGTGATCGCATCCACACCATGCAGGGCAGCGGGGAGCTCCGTTGGGATCGTCGTGATATGCGGGGTGCACTTGTGCCGGGCGGACTCTACGTCCTCTCCATCGACGGTTCTCGCAGTGGGCATACAGTTCGGAAGCTCATCCTGCAGTAGCCTCTCTCATCGATAGCACCACATACGAAAACGCCGCACCGGATTTGTCCGGTGCGGCGTTTGTATTTCTGCATTGCTGGTGTCTGCTTACGGGAAGATACCCAGAGACATGTAGGACGTGGCGATCTTGTCGATAGAGCTGACAAATGCCGCTGTGCGCATGTCCTTTACCTTCGCATTACCGAAGTAAATCTCGCTGATCGTGTGATACGAGCTGATCATGGTGTCCTCCAGACCGGAGTTCACCAGATCTTCTTCATCAGCACCGCGGGCGATCATCTGACGTTCGGCAAGCGTAAGGCTCTTTCCTGTGAGGCGCTCAACAGTATCCACGATACGAAGGTTGGAGCCTTCTTCGAAGCGCTTATCCATCCGTCCGAAACGAACGTGCGAAAGGTTCTTGAGCCATTCGAAGTAGGAGACCACAACGCCCCCTGCATTGACAAACATGTCTGGCATCACAAGGATGCCCTTCTTCAGAAGGATCGGTTCGGCTTCCGAGGTGATAGGACCATTTGCACCTTCTGCGATGATCTTGGCCTTGATCTTGGAGGCGTTGCCCTTGTGGATCTGTGACTCAAGAGCGGCCGGCACCAGAATGTCGCAGTCGTACTCGAGAACGCTGTTACCATCCTTGATCGTTTTTGCACCGGCAAATCCCGTGATCGAACCCTTTGCCATGCGGTGCGCTTGCAGGGCGTTGATGTCGATACCCTTCGGGTTGACGACAGCGCCATCCCACTCGATAACACCAACTACCGTTGCACCAGACTCGTAGAGGAACTTTGCAGCATAGTACCCCACGTTGCCGAAGCCCTGGACGATGACGCGCTTATCGGACAGGCCGGTGGTCATCTTCATCTTCTTCATAAGCTTTGGATCGTTGACCGCTTCGCGCACGGCAAAGAACAGACCACGACCCGTTGCAGCTGTGCGGCCGCGCACGCCGCCCTGGCCAACAGGCTTGCCGGTAACACAGCCAAGGGCATTGATGTCATCCTGCACCATCGCCTGATATGTATCGGCGATCCATGCCATCTCACGAGGTCCGGTACCGTAATCCGGTGCCGGCACATCAACCGATGCACCAATGAAATTCTTCTTGATCAATTCAACGGTGTAGCGGCGCGTGATGCGCTCGAGCTCTTCTTCGGTATACTGCTTAGGGTCGATGCGAATGCCGCCCTTACCGCCACCAAATGGCACGTCAACAACGGCGCACTTATAGGTCATCAGGGCAGCCAGTGCCTGCACTTCATCCTGATCCACCGTCATGGCGTAACGGATACCGCCCTTTGTCGGCAGCTTGTGGTGGCTGTGTTCTGCACGCCATGCCTGGATCACCTGAATGCCGCCCTTGATGCGGACCGGGAATTGCATGTAGTAGACCGAGTTGCAGACGCGAATCTGCTCAAGGAGTCCCTTCGGGACGTCCATGATCATAGCGGCCTTATCAAAATAGGCGTTAACCGATTCCAAGAACGGGTTATGCCCGGGGAAGTGGGAGGCCAAGGCCGATCCCTTTTTTGCTGATGAAGCCATACGAGGGCGATTGTGGTGGAACAACTGATGGTTACTTACAAATTACCTCTCAAAGCCTGCTCGCGTTCGATGGATTCAAACAGGGCCTTGAAATTTCCTTTACCGAATGAACGCGCACCGCGGCGCTGAATGATCTCAAAGAAGAGCGTCGGACGATCTTCCACCGGCTTGGTGAAGATCTGTAGAAGGTAGCCTTCGTCGTCCCGGTCCACCAAGATGTTCAGATCGCGCAGGTCGTTGATGTTCTCGTCGATCGTCCCAACACGCTCGATGAGATCGTCGTAATACGTATTTGGCACGTTCAGGAACTGAACTCCACGTCGGCGTAGCTCGCCGACCGTATGAAGGATGTCGTCAGTGGCAACGGCGATGTGCTGAACGCCGGCACCGTGGTAAAATTCAATGTACTCTTCGATCTGACTCTTCTTCTTGCCCTCTGCCGGTTCGTTGATGGGGAACTTCACGTAACCGGAACCGTTGGAAACTACCTTCGACATCAGAGCCGAATACTCGGTGGAGATGTCGCTATCGTCGAAGGTGATGAGAAGTTTGAATCCGAGAACATCTTCGTAGAACTTGACCCAAGAGTTCATCTGGCCAAGTTCAACGTTGCCAACGCAATGGTCAACATACATCAGGCCGATCTGCTCGGTCTTGTACCCGTCGTCAGCTGCCTTGTAACCCGGCATGAACGCGCCGGTGTAGTTTTTGCGCTCGACGAATGTGTGGACCGTGTCGCCATAGGTCTTGATGCTCGCCACAACAACTTCTCCGAATTCGTCGGTCAGGACCGTTGGTTCCTGCACGCTTACGGCTCCGCGAGAAGTTGTTGCTTCCCACGAAGCACGGGCATCATCCACCCACAGAGCCAGCACCTTTACACCATCGCCATGCTTGGCGATATGCTCTGTAATGGGGCTTTCAGGATGCATTGGCGTGGTTAGCACCAGCCGAATCTTACCCTGCTGCAGCACATACGATGCGCGGTCTCGCAGGCCTGTTTCGGGTCCGGCATAGGCAACCAGCTGAAAGCCAAAGGCCGTGCGGTAGAAAAATGATGACTGCTTGGCGTTGCCACAGTAAAACTCAATGTGATCGGTGCCGTTCAGTGGCAGAAAATCTTCGGAGGTGCTCATTGTCAGACAGCAGGTTGGTGAACAGATGACGATGAAAACGTGTTTGACGGATTGCCGATGCCGCTTCGCAGGAGTTCGACAAGACGCTGCGTCTGCTCGAGTGTTCCGGTGCTTATGCGCACGCATGTTGGCAACCCAAAAGAAGCGAGAGGGCGAGAGATAAAGCCCCCTTCAAGAAGATTGCGATGGAATCCCGTGGCGGCCTTGCTTGAGGACAGATCGATCATCACAAAGTTGGCGCTGCTGGCAACAGCATGCAGTCCTGCATCAGCCGCTGCCGCTGTTATGATCGACAAACATTGAGCATTCAGTTCGACCGTCGTGCGAACAAAGTCTTGGTCGTCCAGAGCAGCAATGGCGGCAGCGTAGCCGACGCCATTCGGATCGAACGGGAGCTTCGTACGGATAAGCCACTGCATCACATCGGGGTGACCCACGGCATAGCCGACACGCAGTGAGGCAAGGCCGTAGGCCTTAGAGAACGTCCGCAGACGCACAACGTTCGGACGACTCGTTTCGGCTTCACTCGGATAGGAGTCGGGGTGAAGATGGCGGGCATACTCTACGTAGGCCTCATCAAGCACAACGAGGATGTGATCGGGCACGCGGTTCAGCAGTGACGTCAGTGCCGCACGATCCACATGTGTGCCCGTTGGATTGTTCGGGTTAGCGATGTAGATGAGCTTTGTCGAGGAGTCGATCGCATCAACAATCGCATGCGTATCGTAGGCAAAGCCCGGTGAAAGAGGCACCGTCCGGTATGATCTGTCTGCACCTGCTACGGCAAGCCGGAAACTCACGAACGTGCCATCACTGCTAAGGGCCGTCTCGCCCGGCAGCAGGAAGGTGCGCATGATTTGATGGATGATGGCATCACTGCCATTATGCACGCTGATCGCTGCCGCGTTCACGCCGTGGAACTCGGCTAAGCGGGAGCGCAGAAGCTGTCCACCGTCGTTGTACAAATTCACCGAATCAAGCGCACCGATGGCAGCGGCCCTTGCCGCAGGTGAACATCCGAGAGGATTCTCGTTGGATGCCAGCTTTTCGACATGCTCGAGTCCGAACTGTGCCTTGATCTGCTCGGGCGTTGCCCCGGGCGCATACGCCGATATCGTCTGCAGATGTGGATTGGCCGTGATCATGGGCTACAAAACTACGAACCATGCCCCTATCTTCGCGGTTCGCAACCACTCGAATGAACACTGTGCCCTCGTCCGAAAAATCACGTATCGTTACCATCTTCACCGGCGGAACGATCGCCTCTACGCTTGATGCGGAATGGGGCGGCGTTGTTCCCAGCATGTCGGGCGGTGAGATCCTCTCGCGCATCCCGGGCATCCGGGACGTGGCCGAGATTATTGTCCATGAGTATGGGACCTTTCCCGGACCCCACATCACCATCGATCGGATGTGGGAGCTCTCGAAGATCGTCTCCTCCTATGCCAGTGATCCGTCGATCGACGGCATCGTGGTGACACATGGAACGGATACGCTTGAGGAAACGGCCTACTTTCTTGACTGCTCGGTGGACACGCAGAAGCCCATCATCGTAATCGGCGCAATGCGCAACAGCAGCGAGCCCGATTGGGACGGTCCGCGCAACTTGCGAGATGCCGTCACGGTTGCGGCCCATCCCTCCGCCAAGGGGCTTGGGGTACTTGTCTGCCTCGGCGGGGTAATCACGGCGGCCTCGGAAACGTCGAAGACGGATACGCAGGAACTGTCCACCTTTGCCAGCTTCGACTTCGGCCCGATCGGACGCATCTCCAACGGGGTCGTTTTCATTCATCGCGCCCCTTTTCATCGCGAAACATTCTCGGTATCGGCGCTGCCAACCTTTGTGCCCCTGTTGAAGTCGTTTGCCGGCATGGATGCCTCACTCATTGAGCTCTGCCGTCAGCGCGACGTTTCCGGGCTGGTGATCGAGGCCTTTGGCGTTGGCAACGTTACCCCGCCGGTCTTCTATGCACTCAAGGACGCCTCGGATGACGGCATTCCCGTGGTGCTGGTCTCCCGCTGTCCGGTCGGACGCGTTGAGCATATCTATGCATACGAGGGGGCGGGCCGCCACCTGCACGAGGCCGGGATCGTCTTTGCCGACTACCTCAACGGCCAGAAGGCACGGATCAAGCTGATCTGTGCGCTTGGTGCGGGCATGTCTAAAGATCAGATCCGCCATTCGTTTGAGTGGTCAGATGCTGCAGGGGGCGCTGCATGAGGTCCACCGTAGCAACGATCGATATCGACGCCCTTGAGTGGAATCTCTCCCGCGTACGTCTGCGAGCCGAAGGACGCGCTGTGCTTGGGATGGTGAAGGCCAATGCTTACGGGCATGGCATGGTGGAGATCGCCCGTGCGCTTGCTGAGCTGGGCATTGATATTCTTGGTGTTGCCTTCGTTGACGAGGCGATTACACTGCGTCGTGCAGGCATCACAAGCCCCATCCTTATCCTGACGCCGGTCGAAATGCACGAAGTGGATTCCGTGGTTGAATACGATCTCACGACTGTGGCCTGTGACGTTGAGCGTGTCGCTGCTCTTTCCGACTGTGCACTGGCTCGGGGTCGAAAGGCCTCGGTTCACCTGTACATCGACACCGGAATGATGCGCGAGGGATTCCGTCCACTTGAAGCCGTAGAGGCATCACGAGGTATCCGAACACTTGCCGGAGTGAGTCTCGACGGCCTATGCACGCACTTTGCCACGGCTGACGAACCCAACAGCGTATTCATGCGCGAACAGTTATCCACCTTCGCCGAAACCCATCAGAAACTCGTCGATGATGGGTGTAGCTTTGCGGCAGTTCATGCGGCAAACACGGGTGCGTTGTGGGAGTCCTCGGATACGCACTTCACCCTGGTTCGTCCGGGCATTTCCATCTATGGTTATGCGCATGCGAACAGCGATGAAATGTCACTGCGTCCGGTGATGTCCGTACGCTCTTCTGTGGTTTCCAAGCGCAGGGCGTGGCCCGGCGAAACGGTCAGCTATGGTCGGCGCTACATGGTCACTGACGAGACCACCATCGTGACGGTGCCGATCGGCTACGGCGATGGATACCTGCGCAGTCTTTCGGGGTCTGCGTGGTGTCTGGTCGGCGGACGTCGGTGCAGGATTGTTGGCAGCATCTGCATGGACGAGCTGATGGTGGACATCGGGGATGAAGATGTCCAGCTTGCTGACGAGGTTGTTCTACTCGGCCGTCAGGCAGGGGAGTCCGGCCATGTTGAGAGTATCGATGCAGTGGAGCTTGCGCAGTGGGCCGGAACGATCCCGTATGAGATCATCACGGCTGTCTCTGCTCGGGTGCCACGGCAGTATGTTGGTCGCTTGGCCCACATCGTGGGGTCGAGTCAAAGGGAAAGTAAATAAATCGATGTACAGCGTCCGCCTGCAAAATTTCGAGGGTCCGTTAGACCTGCTTCTCTTCTTCATTAAGAGGGATGAGCTGGATATCTATGATATCCCGATCGCATCGATCACGCAGGAGTTTCTGGATTACGTCAAGGTCCTAGAATTTCTTGATCTTGAGCTGGCCGGTGAGTTTGTGGTGATGGCATCGATGCTCGTGCAGATCAAAGCCCAGATGCTTCTGCCACGCGAGGAATCGGCGGCCACGGCACTTGGAGAGATCGACGACGCAGATCCCCGCGCAGAGCTTGTGCGACAGCTTATCGAGTATAAGCGGTTTCGTGAGGCATCAGACTCTCTGATGCTCTCGGCCGAGAACCAGAAGTACGTGCTATATCGGCAGATGTTCGAAGCCGAAGAGATTCATGCAGCAGAAACGGGTGCATATCGCAATGCAACGCTCTTTGATCTGCTCAAGGCTCTTAAGCGAGCAATCGACAAAGCCCCAGAGCAGGCAGATCCACATATCGTAACACAGTTTCCGATCTCCGTCGAAGAAAAGGCGGAAGAGATCATGCACGTTCTCAAGTCGGCGGCCTCGGCATCGCTCTTTGCTCTGGTTGCCGGTATGACCCGACTGCACATTGTCGTGACATTCCTAGCCTTGCTCGAGCTGGCCAAGAATCAGCGCATTCGCATCCGTCAGGATCTGCGTCACGACGACATCATGATTGCTGAACGAGCATCCGCCGATGCAGCCGATGATGCGGCTGCATCAACGATCGATGTTTCTCAAGGAAGTGAAGAATGACCGAACTCGAACAAGAAGCCTTGCAGCGCGACATTCAGACGCGCGAGTTGCCGTACTTTTTTACGCTCGACAGAACGGAGCAATGCAGTGCCCTTGAGGCGCTGATCTTCGCCAGCGAGGAGCCCCTTACCTCGCGGATGCTTCATCGCATTCTCGTTCTCGAAGACCCGTCACAACAATCCCCTGGGCAGCAGGCATTGCCACTTGAAGGGGAGTCCGCCGAACCGGCTCCGCAGACCGTAGCGCCGGCATTTGACGTTCCGAAGGGGTTCTTTGATGAGCTGGTGGATGAGATCAACACGAATCTGGAAAACGCTGCACGTCCATACCGCATAGTGAAGATTGCCGGTGGTTTTCAGTTCGCAACCACGCCACAGCATGGCATGCTGGTGCAGCGGTTGCTGAAGGCAAAGAACCGACGTCGTCTCACCCAGGCAGCACTGGAGACGGTGGCCATTATTGCCTATCGTCAGCCCATCACGAAGGGAGAGGTGGACGCGATTCGCGGTGTGAATTCAAGTGAAGTTGTCAACTCTCTCGTTGAGAAGGGGCTCGTCTGCATGGTTGGACGCTCGGAAACACCCGGCAAGCCGCTTCTGTATGGAACGACGGAAGAGTTTCTTCGCGTCTTCGGTTTGAACTCTCTCTCGGATCTGCCAAAGCTTCGCGAGATCGACGATCTGCTGAAGACAACAACGACGATGATCGACGCCGACGATACGATCTCTATTCAGACCGATCACCGCACGCTCCGCAAGCAGCTCGCGTTACTTCTGGAAGGGGATCTTCCATCATCTGGTGGGAAAGAACCCGCTATCTCCACCGAAGCAACATCAGGTGCGTACTGGCAGTCGGCAATCGAAGAAACCGAAGTGGGCATAGAAGATATTCGTGAGAACCAGCCAGACGATTCTGATGTGTCGCAAGAGGATCCGGCAGCAGATGCTGCTGAGCCCCCTGCAGAAGAGAGTGCCGAGTAGTTACAGGGTGAACGTTAGACCGTCGTAACAGAGCTCTACGCCGGATGGGAGCTTTTCTGAATCGACGGCGTGCATCACCTGATGGGCTAGGTGCGTCAGATATGCCCGACGTGGGCGGAGAAGGTCAATGATGGCCAGTGACTCCTCGATCGTGAAGTGGGTTGGATGTGGTTCCCACCGAAGCCCATCGATGATGAGCACATCAAGATCTCGAAGCAGATTCAGCGATGACTTCGGAATGTGGTTGGTATCGGTGCAGTATGCGAACGAACCGATTCTGTAGCCGTTAACGCGCATTCGCTCACCGTGGCGCAGAGGTATCGGTGTAAGCTCAAGGTTTCCGACCGCAAACGGTTCCTCGGTGATCTCGTGGACGTCCACATTTGGAATCGATGCACCTGTTGACTCGACCAGACCGAAGGCGTAGGGGAATGTCGAGCGGAGTACATCAATCGTCTCCGGCATTCCATAAATAGGCACTGCTGCACGGCGCCGGAACGCATAGGGCCGAAGGTCGTCAAATCCACCAATGTGGTCGAAGTGATGGTGGGTATAAACGACGGCGTCGATCTCCAGTACATTATGAGCAAGCATCTGGTGACGGAAATCCGAAGAGGTATCGATGATGACGCGTGTAGCGTCACTCTCCACCATCAGCGACGTGCGCAGGCGTTTATCGCGAGGGTCGGTGCTTGTGCAGGTTGCGCATTCACAGGCAACAGTCGGTACGCCCGTAGAGGTGCCGCTGCCAAGAACCGTAAAGCGCATCAGACGTGGCGTTCAGCGTGGTAGGAGCTACGGACAAGGGGGCCGGACTCGACAACGTCAAATCCCATCTTCAGACCCTCCACCTCGTAGTGCTTGAACTCGTCAGGATGCACGAAGCGGTCCACGGGAAGGTGGTTTTTTGTTGGCTGCAGGTACTGACCAAGCGTGAGAACATCGACGCTGACGTCAGACAGATCAGCCATGGTCTGCATGATCTCTGCCGGTGTTTCACCGAGTCCCAGCATAACACCCGTTTTGGTGCGCATGCCAAGCTCCTTCGCCTGACGCAGCACGTCAAGCGTCCACAAATAGCGTCCCTGCGGGCGCACGTGCTTATAGAGCCGCGGCACCGTCTCCGTGTTGTGATTAAGCACGTCCGGCTTGGCATCAACGATGCGTCGAAGGTTCTCTACGTTGCCTTTGAAGTCAGGGATCAGCACTTCGATCGTAGTCTGCGGAGAGGCCTGCCGAACAGCGGCAATGGTCTCGGCCCAGATGATCGAACCGCCGTCTTTCAGCTCATCACGATTTACCGACGTGATAACGGCATGCTTGAGATTCATCGCCGCAACCGCCTCGGCTACACGGCGTGGCTCGTCGTGGTCAACAGGAAGGGGCCGACCCGTCTTGACGGCGCAGAAGCCGCAGGAACGAGTGCAGGTATCACCATGGATCATGAATGTGGCCGTACCGGCATTCCAACATTCGGAGATGTTGGGGCACCGAGCTTCCTCGCAAACCGTGTGCAGGGCTTTTGATCGCATCATGGACTTGATGCGGGCATAGTCGTCGCCCCCTGGGGCACGTACCTTCAGCCACTCCGGACGTCGGGCCGATGGTTGCTCAGGAATCTGAAGAACGGGCAGATCGAAGGTCATGGTTCGCAGTGAGATATGTTACTGTGGTGAAAGTCCGGGTCGGATTCGCTTGACGATGGGGCGGATAGCTTCAAGAAATGTTGTTGGTGTCTTGAAGATATCCTTCGCTTGATTTGTCTCATCTGCCAGCATCGATTCCATATCGTAGATGTAGCAGTTGATCAACACACGTTCGCCCCGCAGCTGGAAGTTCCCCTGAACAGCCTTCAGGGCCTTCAGGTTTCGAACAGCCTTCCACATGTCTGATTCGTACTGCGGATTGTCTGGATCAAGGTTCAGATCGGCAAGGGCAAGCTCGACGCTGTCCGCCGGCACGATAGTATAGCTTCCACCAGCCGGGTCGGCCTCAATCAATGCCGATCGGAGGGAGTCGGCGAACTTGTAATTCCAGCTATTGTACTGGATGTCGTGCGACATGTTTCGAAATGGAAGCACCACCACACGCGGCTGGGTCTGAGCGGTAACAACGCCAGCGCAGGCAATAGCCAGAAGTATGAGTCGGAATGAGTTCATCGCAGCCCTCCTTGTGAAGTCGACGTGCAAAACTATGGACCGCAAACAAATCGCAGTGCGGAGACCCCTGTAAGCCGAATTCTGTCTTCCTCGCAACGGGGCGAGGGAGGCAACCATTTCTCTGGGATCGATGTTGCCATCGACCTCAAGCGATCTACCCGAATGCCGACCGCCCCTTTTCAGGGACAGAGGATGACGAACAACCATCCGCCACCGAAGTGGCCAGCATTCTGCTTGATCTTGCTCCGTGCGGGGTTTACCGGGCCAGTCGGTCACCCGCCTGCCGGTGGGCTCTTACCCCACCATTTCACCCTTACCTGTGTCCGTGTTTCCACGGACCATCGGCGGTATCTTTCTGTTGCACTTTCCGTTGCCTTGGCCGCCGGCCTTTGGGCTGGCGGACTTAGCACCTTCCGGTTAGGAAGCGCACTGTTCTGCGGAGTTCGGACTTTCCTCTGCGAATGAGCCTAAGCCCTTCAGCAGCGGCTGCCCGGGATCCCCGACTACGATTGTTGAACCCAAATTCAGATCACTTGGCTGCTTCGAGAAGTTCTTCGATGTCAACGGAAATATCGTCCGTAAAGAGAATCCGTCCGCAGCTTTCGCAGGTGTACATGCGATCCCGCTGGTACTTCATCTCCATGATTCGTTGCGACGGAATAGCAGAATAACAGCCGCTGCACGAGTTCTTTCGCAGAGCCACGGCGGCCTCGCTGTGGAACGTGCGAATGCGTTCGTATTCGGCCTCAAGTGCATCATCGAGCTTAGCAATGATCTGCAGACGCAGAGCGATGAACTTCTTGAGATCGTCGTTCTGATCCCCGGACAGGGCTTCAAGGGACTTCTCTTTGTCGATAAGCTTCGCATGGACTTCGTCAAGCTCAGCTTGCTGCTGGGCCAGCGTGGCATTGAGGTTTTCCTCCCTCACGCCAGCCGTACGCAGGCGTTCTTCAAGATTTATCCGCTCTTGCTTGAGGTGCTCGATCTCCCTGGTGATGGCATCGAACTCGCGGTTGTTCTTCACCTGGAACTGCTGCTGGGCAAGCTTCTGCTCCTTGTCGTTGCTCTCCTGCATCGTTACATGCGCCGTACTGCGGAGCTGGTGAAGGTCGTCGAGAAGGGCCTTGGTCGCATCGACGGCTTCCTGCTTTGTGCGCACAACCTTTTCGATCTTCTTGACCTCTGTGGGGAGGTCTCCAAGTTCTTCGTGCAGTTCGTCGAGTTCAGCATCGACGGCGGCCAATTGGGCAAGAAGTTGGAGTTGTTGTTCCATGCGTGCTCCATGTATGAAGTTAGGAGATGACAGAAAAAGCCGTTTCAGATTCAACCGCGGAGTGGTGATACCTCACCGGATTCGGACATACCATGCTCACGTGCAGGGTACATTCGAGAAGATGTTTGCCAAGCTCAGAAGCAATGCCCTCGGCCACATGCTGTTCCATTTCGTAATGCCCCGGGTCAATCAAGCCGATAACCCCTTGGGATGCATGAAAGGCGTGGTATTTCACATCTGCCGTGATGAAGACGTCGGCCTGGCCGACGACTTTATCAAAAAACGACATGCCGCTGCCGGCAACAATGGCCACCGTCCGCACGCGATCGTCGGTCGGTGGAATGTGGCGTAGAACACCACCGCAAACGGTAGCTACGCGTCGAAGAAGCTCTGAGTATTCCAGATCACAGGATGCGATAAGCCCCATGCCCACGGTAAGCATGTCGTCGGATGGTATGGCCGTATTCGGTTCAATCGGACGCACCGGCACCAAGCCGAGCCGGTCAGCCAGCATTCTGTTGGTTCCGCGGGGATGGGCATCGAAGGCCGTGTGGACGCAATAGACGAAAAGGTTCGCTCGAAGGCATCGGGCCACAAGGCGCGTGACGCGGTCACCGTCATCGAGTCGGAAAAGGGGCGAATAAATCAGCGGATGAAACGTTATGATGCCGTCTGCACCAGAGGATATCGCCTCGTTGATAACCTCGTCGGTGATCTCCATGCAGCAGAGCACCGAGCGCACCGTTTCGGACGTACTTCGAATCTGCAGACCGACGTTGTCGCCGGACATGGCACTTTCCAAGGGGAAGGCCCGCTGGAGGGCTTTCTCAAAGTCGCGTAGGGTCATCAAGGGCTAAACTACGGAAAATGAAAGGATTAGCAATGTTATCCACATCCATGTCGGTTGTAGATTTGCGCTGATGGGCACGAGTAACATACATCTGCGTGAAACCTGGCGGCAAAGGATCCTGCTGCTTCTGTTCGGCATGGTGGTGCTTTCTTCGGGTGTCTGTCGTGGACAGGTTACCGGTGCAGACCTGCCGGCAACGGATACCACGATCATCTTTCGTCCTGTGAGGCCCCTTCTCGAAGACGTCACTAATCATGCCGTGGCCTACAACAATGCTGGTATGTCCCTGCTTTTTTCATCAAGCGGATGGGCTGTAGGGGGCTATTACGGAACCGAGATCGGTACTGGGGTGACGCTCAATGTTGACCTGTTCATCACCGGACGTCGAAACACCGATGAGTTTGAGAACGCAATCTTCAACAACAGCTTTTTGGTTGTGTCGGAGAAGGTCAACCGCCTGCTCATGATCCCGCTGACGGCATCAATCCAGTATCGACTGTTTCGTGAAAGCCTCCAGGAAACATTCCGGCCGTATTTCAGCATCGGTGCGGTTGCGGCAACCATCATCCGGACACCATATCTCGACTACGGCAATTACGGAGAGGTCCTTCGGTTTTACGAATACTTCGAATCGTTCGGGTACGCTACCACCTACGTTCGCCCCGGTGCCATGCTTGGCTTTGGTGCCGTCTTTGGTCCGGTAGGAAAGGGCAACCAGGTTGGAGTTGGCCTGAGGTACTATACGATCCCATTCGGAGGTGACGGGCTGGAGAGCATACGGTTTAATCCGATCAAGGACTTCGGAGGACTGATCATTTCGATGACGATCGGTTCGGCTTGGTAGGTGTATGAAGTCCGGCAAGAAGGTCACTGATGACGCGCAAAGCGGTAGCGTCTGGACTCTGCGACCGATCGGAATAATCCGCACCGCAGCAACGGCCAAATCCGATGCACCGCGTCAACCAGGATGGGATGAAAGCATGCGCCCGGCCGTGGTTGAGTTGTACCCGCGAATGAACTACGAACAAGCCCTGAAGGACCTCGAGGGATGTGAGCGCGTGTGGCTTGTGACGATCTTTCACAAGGCCGAGAACTGGAAGCCTCTTGTTCTGCCACCGCGTGGACGCATCAAACGGGGCGTGTTTGCAACACGCTCGCCGCACCGTCCCAACCCGATAGGGCTAACATGCGTGCGCCTGCTGGGTGTGACCGGACTGCGGCTTACCGTTGAAGACACTGATCTTTTGGACGGAACGCCCGTGCTTGATATCAAGCCGTATCTGGCCTATGCCGATGCCTTTCCGGACAGTTCTCTGCCATGGGTTGATGAGCAGCCTCCAGAGCCGTACTCGGTAAGCTGGCAGTGCAGCATCGATGGCATCCCTGCTGACCATCTTTCGTATGTGGTGCGCACCCTACGTGCCGATCCGCTTCCACATCCGTACAGGCGCATCCGACAGGAATCCGACGCAACATACATCCTGTCGATTCAGCGCTCACGATTCCGCTACCGCATTGAAGGATCAGCGGTCACCATCATGAGTCACGACGTAGATTTGCGGTAATGAATGACATCCGATCGCTTCTTCAGAAGCGCATCCTAATGCTCGACGGCGCCATGGGAACCATGATTCAGCGCCTGAAGCTCACGGAAGACGATTACCGCGGCGCGCGCTTCGCCGATCACCCGAGTGCTTTGCGAGGGAACAACGATCTGCTTGTTCTCACGCAGCCCGAGGCTATTCGTCAGATCCATGCCGAATATCTTCGTGCCGGTTCCGATATCATCGAAACCAACACCTTCTCCTCAACGCCCCTTGGTCAGGCCGAGTATGGGCTATCCCACATAGCCCGGGAGATCAGTCGGGAAGGGGCTCGCATTGCTCGTCAGGCCGCGTCGGAAATGACTCGGCTCACTCCTGATAGGCCCCGTTTCGTTGCGGGGTCGATTGGCCCGACAACGAAGATGTTATCGATGTCGCCTGACGTTAACGACCCCGGTGCACGCGCCGTGACGTTTGATGAGATGCGCCTTTCTTTCCGCGAGCAGCTGCTTGGTCTGGTGGAAGGGGGCGTAGATCTCATCCTCCTTGAAACTATCACCGACACCCTGAATGCGAAGGCCGCACTTAAAGCGTGGGCGGAGATCGTTGACGAGCAGCAACTGACCATACCGATGATGATCAGTGGCACCATTACGGATATGTCCGGTCGGACGCTTTCCGGCCAGACGCCATCGGCCTTCTGGACATCGATCGCACATGCCCGCAACCTGCTGTCGGTGGGACTGAACTGCGCCCTTGGGTCGGCAATGATGCGCCCCTTTATCGAAGAGCTTTCAACGGTTGCTTCGTCGTATGTGTCGCTCTATCCCAATGCCGGACTTCCCAATGCCATGGGTGGATATGATGAGAGTCCGGAGTACATGGCCCAGCAGGCGCGCGAATACGCCGGTGCCGGTTTTCTGAATATTCTGGGTGGTTGTTGCGGGACCACGCCTGATCACATCCGCGCGATGGCGGATGCCGTTGCGTCGTGCTCGCCACGAACGCTTGCCGTGCCAACCGAGAACATGCGTCTCAGCGGCTTGGAAATGGTGGAGATCCGGCCTGAGACAAACTTTGTGAACGTCGGAGAGCGCACGAACGTGTCGGGCTCGAGGGCGTTCGCCAAGATGATCCTCAATGCCGAGTATGAGAAGGCGCTTGATGTGGCGCGTCAGCAAGTTGAGAATGGGGCGCAGATCATCGATGTGAACATGGACGAAGGATTGCTGGACTCCGAGTCTGCCATGACCACGTTCCTCAATCTTGTTGCCGCCGAGCCGGACATATCCCGTGTACCCGTGATGATCGACTCATCGAAGTGGTCGGTTCTCGAGGCCGGATTGCGCTGCATTCAGGGCAAGGGGATCGTCAACTCGATCTCGCTCAAGGATGGCGAAGACGAGTTCGTACGGCGCGCAACGCTCTGCCGCGACTATGGAGCTGCGGTTATCGTGATGGCCTTCGATGAGGTCGGCCAAGCGGACTCCTACCAGCGTCGTATCGAGATCTGTGCCAGGGCCTACGAGATATTGACCACGAAGGTTGGGATGCCGGCGCAGGACGTCATCTTCGATCCGAATATCCTGACCGTTGCCACGGGCATAGAGGAGCACAACAATTATGCTGTGGACTTCATCCGTGCCACAGGCTGGATCAAGCAGAACCTTCCGCTGGCAAAGGTCAGCGGTGGTGTCAGCAACATCTCGTTCTCGTTCCGCGGTAACGAACCCGTGCGGCGGGCCATGCATACGGCGTTTCTCTATCATGCTATCCGCGCCGGACTGGACATGGGAATCGTCAATGCAGGGCAGATCGACGTCTACGACGAGATCCCGGCGGATCTTCTCGAGCGCGTGGAGGATGTTCTTCTCAACCGAAGGGCCGACTCCACTGAGCGGTTGCTGGACTTTGCGGCCACGGTGACAGAGCGAAAGTCGGGCGACGACATCGTTGAGGAATGGCGCGAACGTCCGATTGCCGAACGTCTCCAGCATGCTCTTGTCAAGGGGCTTACTGAGCACATCGATGCCGATGTTGACGAAGCACTGCGGACGTACCCGACGCCCCTTTCCATTATCGAAGGTCCGCTGATGGATGGAATGAATCACGTTGGGGATCTCTTCGGTGCTGGCAAGATGTTTCTGCCGCAGGTGGTCAAGAGTGCTCGCGTGATGAAGAAAGCCGTAGCGATCCTGACCCCCTACATGGAAGAAGAGAAGCGTCTCTCCGGTAACGTGCAGCAGCATGCCGGCGTTGTTCTGTTGGCTACTGTCAAGGGTGATGTGCACGATATCGGAAAGAACATCGTTGGCGTGGTGCTTGGATGTAACAATTACAAAGTGGTGGACCTTGGTGTGATGGTCCCGGCAGAGCGAATCATTGATGCGGCTATCGAGCATGAGGCTGACGTAATCGGCCTTTCCGGACTTATTACACCCTCCCTTGATGAGATGGTGCACGTTGCCAAGGAACTCGAACGGCGAAACGTTTCGAAGCCTCTTCTCATCGGTGGTGCTACCACCTCGCGCACACACACGGCTGTGAAGATCGCGCCGTCGGCTTCGTTCCCGGTGATCCACGTTCTTGATGCATCGAAGGCTGTACCCGTGGTGGGGGCGCTGCTGTCAAGCGATGGCAGTGAAGCATTTACCACAGGAATCCGTCAGGACTATGAACGTGTTCGCCACGAGTACGCTAGGCGTTCCGACGCGAAGGACTATGTACCACTAGACGCTGCGCGGGCCAACGCCCTTGAGGTAGATCCGGCACTTGTGGCGCCTGCGCCTCGGATGCCGGGCGTTCATGTGTTTGATCACATTGACCTTGCAGATCTCCGCCGGTACATCGACTGGACGCCGTTCTTTCTCTCATGGGAGCTCAGGGGGCGCTACCCTGCGATCTTTGGGGATCCCGTTATTGGCCAGCAGGCCAAGGCGTTGTTCGATGATGCAAACGCACTTCTTGATTCGATTGTCGCGAAGTCATCGTTCAGGGCACGGGCCGTCTGCGGGCTGTTCCCAGCCAAGCGCAGTGCGCCCGATGACGTGGTCATCAATGGCTCCACCACGTTGCACTTCCTGCGTCAGCAGGGAAAGCGTGCGAGCGGTTTGCCACATCTCTCGCTCGCGGATTTCATCGTACGGGAAGAGCGTGTACTTTCGTCTTCAAGCGACCATATGGGAGCTTTTGCCGTGTGCGTCGGCGATGGTGTCGATGAGCTTGCCCAGCAGTATGTGCTGGAAAATGATGACTATTCGGCAATCCTCGTAAAGGCCTTGGCAGATCGGCTGGCTGAGGCGTGTGCTGAGTGGCTCCATGAGAAGGTCCGACGAGAGCTCTGGGGGTACGAGGCAGGAGCCCCTTTGCCCAGTGAGGAGATGCTATCCGAGAGCTACCAGGGAATTCGTCCGGCACCCGGGTATCCGGCGTGTCCGGATCACACGGAAAAGCGGACGCTCTTCGGTCTTCTCGATGCACAGAACTCGATCGGCCTGTCGCTGACAGAAAGCATGGCTATGGTGCCTGCATCGAGCGTCAGCGGCTGGTACTTTGCCCACCCGCAGGCGACCTACTTCGCTGTCAATGGAATCTTGGCAGACCAGGTCTCGGATTATGCCCGACGCAAGGGGCTCAGCGAGGATGATGCAAGCCGATGGCTTGCACCGAATCTGGTCGAGGGTCGATGACCGCCGTGGACAAACGTATCTCTGTGGCTGTGCTGGGAAGCGGTGCCGGTAGCAATGCCGCTGCATTGATCGATCGCTCTTCCGCCAACGATTCATCATACCAAATTGATCTGGTCATTGCCACTCGTGGCGATGCCGGTATTGTTTCTGTTGCCTCTGATAGGCGCATTCCGGTTGTTGTGCTGCCCGCAGAGCATTGGGAGGAATCTCTGCTCTCTGCACTGCAGTCCCACCAGATAGCTGTTCTAGCACTCGCCGGTTTTTTGCGAAAGCTGCCGGAATCCGTCATCACGCTGTTGGAAGGGAATGTCCTGAACATTCATCCGGCGCTTCTGCCCAGATTTGGGGGGCAAGGGATGTATGGACTGCACGTCCATACAGCGGTTATTGAGGCAGGAGAATCCATAACCGGAGCCACCGTACACAGGGTCACGCAAGAGTACGACGAAGGGGCGATCCTCGCCCAAATGAGCGTCGAAGTAAGGGCAGGGGACGATCCGCGTACACTTCAGAACAGGGTTAAAACCATCGAACACAGGCTCTATCCCGAGATAATGAACGTTTACTGCCAGCACATCCGGGATTCGACTTCTTCGCCGCCTAACAACCCCAAACCGCAACTCTGATGCATAAATCCACTTTTAATATTCTTCCCCTTCAACCGTGGGGAGAAAAAAAGTTTGACTAATTCGACCAAAATCCAAATATTGAGGGATGCTTCCTCGGGAGAAGTGCATCCTTGCGTGTGTAACGGATTGTACTTCGGGCTGTTGTTATGCGAGGGAGCACATCAAAACCGACGTTGAATGAGAACCAAAAACACATACTTCATCACTGTTTCATTGAGGTTTGCATGAGCCGCAGACTGCTATTCCTTGTACTCACGATGGGGCTTGTCAGCGTTTCGCTGGCGATGGCCGCCGACGGTAAGGATGGCGAGGACGTTTTGCGTAAAAGTGGACAGCGTACGCCTGTTCCATCCTACCCGCAGCCGTTCACTGCCACCGCTGCTAACGCACGGACCAATCCTGCCATTTCGACGGGTTACTACTTTGTCGACTCTGACGACGAAGCGCCGGATTTCTGGCGTCCAGACCCTTCGCAGTTCGTTGACACGCTGACCGAACCTGGAACATGGCGTCGGATCGTCTCCGGTCCTCGTCAGATCCCAACGTCGTACTGGACTGATCCAACTCAGAACATTTACGGTGGATGGGCGTTCTTCCGGAATCCGGCCGTCATCGGAGATTCAACCGACGATGCGTTCGCCGGCCCGATCTCCATCGGCTTCCCGTTCTTCTTTAACGGGGTTCGTCAAGACTCCTTCTATGTCTCGACGAACGGTCTTATCGCTCTGTCGAACCGGCGGTATTTCTACAATGTGGACCAGTTCGGTTTTCCGGCAGGTCGCACCTCTCTTGAAGTTCGTCCTGGTGTTAATTCCGCCTATGACCCGATGTCGGACGATTACCGCACGCGCTCTGGTGACGGTATGACGGACGGAACTGCAGACGATTACGGGTTTACTTGGGTTGCCTGCGGCGGCTCGCCAACGAACGCTACCGCTGGTATCCGCTCGAAGACCAATCGTATGCTTGACCAAGGAAGTCTTCAAGCTACCTGGCCTTCATCGGTTCAACCGCAGCTTATCGCTCCGGCATGGGACGACCTCCAGGTGTCGGTATACAGCACGAACGACAATGCAGTAGATGATTTCTCACGTGTCTACTACAAGCGATCACCGTCAAATGACAAGCTTGTCATCTATTACGTGAACCTGACACCTATCGGCACGAAGTCGGCACGTTCGGGCGCCATCGTTCACAACAACATTGTGTTCCCTGCGAATAATCGTCCGAACTTCGGTGAGCACTACCGCTTTTCTCTTCAGGTGACGCTTAATCGTAGTGACAGTTCGGTGACGATTCAGTATGGTCGCTTTGCCGGTCTTGCTCCGCGCTCCGCTATCCAGCCATTGCCAGCCACAGTTTGGATGCGTTGTAACTCCACCGTTGGTGTTACAGGTCCTGCTCGCCGTTTGAACTGGAACGGTTTCCCGAACGCGATGCCAGCGATCACGACGCTTGATTTCAGTGTGCCAAAGTACACGCAAAGCACGGAGTATCTCTACAACGTTGATATGGAAACTCTTGGCACCGTGCGCGCTATCAGTACGCGCAACGACGACAACACGGTTCCTAAGGACTTCTTGGCAATCAAGTTCAAGCAATTCCGCAACACGCTACGCGTTATCAACGTGTCATACCGTGTTCGCCAGCAGAACGCCAATGCAAACCTAGCGTTCTCCGTTGTTGTGCCACCAAACCAAGCAAACAACTATGAGCTCCTTGCTGGTGAGGATCGCCTCGGTGCCATCCAGCCAGTAGTTATCGTTCAGAGCCTCACGAACGATATCCAGGGGCCACAGGGTGTGAACTACGTACCTCAGGGTACGAACTTCCGCGTCCGATTCCGTATCGTCAATGAGGCGACAGGTAAAATCGTGTACAACACGTCGCGCGCCGTCACAGACGCAGCCCTGCGCGACACGAACCTTTCGCAGATATTCCGTTGCGATATCAATGGAAACAACACTGCATATCAGCCGGCCAATACATTCGTTCTTCCGTACGAATTCGTGAAGGTGATCTTCCCGCCATTTGAGCCGAACCCGTTCATTGACGATCAGATCGGTCGCCTTCTGACGACGGTGATTGCTGAACCGAAGGACTCGCTGAACCAGCCGATTGGTGACCAATGGCCGTTTGACGATACAACGAGTATCCGCATTTTCTCGATGCGTCGCTTGACATCGTTCTCTGACGATGTAAATGAGTATCACCTGGTTGGTGGTGCTGCAATGCCTTCGGTTCTGAAGTGGGTGAACCTTGAGGCTGAAGTAGTTGACGGTGATGAAGCGACTAACAATCCTCCTCCACCGCGGGGCGAATATGCCGCTGCTAACTCTGACGTCTTCCGTCTGAAGTCACCAGTGATTAAGATGAACCGCTGGAACTTGTCAAACGTGGACATTCCACCAAACGGTACGTACGGCGGTGATGAACTCCGCTCATTCCCGATCAACCTCGTCCGCCGCAAGCGTGCCGTGCTTTCGATTTCTTACCAGCGTTCTGGCAAGTTGACAAACATTGGTCGTGGCTTCTCGGATAACCGTCTCATCGGTCCTGAGCACCGCGTTGTGCTTCAGACGAATGGTTTCGCTCCATCGCCGATTATCCGGAGGCCAGACGAACTGCTCGTTGAATTCGCCCGTCCATCGAGCGATGGTATTACAGGAATCACAAACATCAACCAGTGGGTGCTTGACTATCAAAACCGCGGTACATCATACATGCAACCATTCTCCATCTGGGGTGGTGGTGGTTATGCTCGTGGATTTGATCTTGCCGACTACAACCTCCAGCTAAACAACACCGCAATTCCACCACTCGGCGGTCTGCGTGAAGACCTCTTCGACGATGGTAAGGATTACGAGTATTTCAAGGTCACAGTGCCAATCCCTGATACAGTTCTCCGCTGGGTTAACGAAGGAGCCCGAAGCTTCCGTTTCCGTCTGCGTGCGAACTGTATTGTGAACTCTAATCCTCCGTTCCCATCGGACGACGAAGACAACTTCTTCATCGATAACGTTAAGCTTCTGTATCCAGACGAAGTCACAGACGTTGAGTTCAGCAACATTCAGCTGATCTGGCCATATACGATGGCTCCAGCGTCGCAGGCAACGCGCGTTCCAATTCGTGTGAAGCTTTCAAACAACACGAACATTCCAGCTCCAGCTTTCTCGGTGCGTGTGCAGATCAAGCCAGACGGTAATGAAGATCAAGCAATCTACTGTCGTCAGATCACTGTTCCGACACTTGCCGGTAACCGTGAAGTGATCTTGCCTTTCCCAGATGCTAACTTCCGCACGACAACACCTGGAAACTACAAGGTCACTGGTCGTATCTTCTTCCCTGGTAATGACTTGGATACGTTGAACGATTCAACGTTCACAATGTTCCGCATGACGTTTGGACCGGCGTTTGCCTACGAGACGAATCCAACGAATGCCGTCAATGACGTTCCAAAGCTTCAGTTCTCTGGTGTCTCGGGTAAGGGTCTGAACCACGCTGGTGCAGCCTCAGGTGGTGTGCCATCGACATGGCTTAGTCCATTTGGTGGTGGTCCATTCGCCCAGTACAACCCAACGTCGATCTCCTATAACGGCGCAGGTCCGCACGCTCCAAATGGCATGACAAATAATGCCATGTACGGTTGCGATGCCGGTTGTGCTTCGGGTCAGATCGCTATGCGCTTCACGCTTTACTCACAGGATACGCTTGCTGGTTACCAAGCATTCTTTGCTGAGCTCAATCAGGATGTGCTGAATATTTCGTTCTCGCTATATCGTGACCAAGGCGGTCTGCCTGGTGACGAACGCGTTGCGAATTCGACGATCCTTCGTCGTCGCGGTGAGGACGAAACCGGTGCCTTTACGGAACCGCAGTTTGGTAAGTATGTTACGTACCTGCTCCCAGCGCCAGTCGTTATTCCTCCGGGTGAATACTGGGCATCTGTTGCTCAGATGGGTACTGAAGGTTATGAGCTTGGCGCCTCGGAGACACGTATGGGTATGGTCACGACCTTTTACTCAGATGTGCCGACATTCGGTCTCGGTAACCGTTCGCTCATCGTGGACAAGAATTTCCGGATTCGCAACCGTGCCGGTTCGCTCCTGAATGATAACCGTTTTGCTTTCGAGCAAACACGCTTCAGCGGTGACTGGGTGCAGTTCACGCCTACGATCGGCAACCCTGGATACGGTCACCTTGACGCTATGGGTAAGAGCCTTGGTCAGGCTACGTTTACGCGTGGCTCGTGGATCCCGCTGCTTCGTCCGTTCTTTGGTAACCGTTCATTCTCGAATCCGCCGGTGTACGTGAATTGTATCACTCCTGTCGAGCTGACGTACTTCGATGCACGTGGTCGTGCAGCAGGTATCGATCTCTTCTGGGAAACGTCGGCAGAAAAGAACAACGTTGGTTTCCATGTTGAGCGTCGTGCAGTGAAGGAAGTCATGAACCTGACAACAGGCAAGGCATCTTTGAACTGCGTTGATAATACGACCGATGCAAACAACCCATGGAAGGCCGTTGGGTTTGTCAATGGTGCCGGCAACGCAAACACCACGAAGAATTACAAGTTCTTCGATGCGGACGTGACGGGTGGCAACACCTACGAGTATCGCCTCCGTCAGGTTGACGTGAGCGGTGCAATGAACTTCTCGAATGTGGTCAATGTAGAGTTCGGTTCGACTGCTGATGTCGTGCTTGACAACAGCTATCCGAACCCAACAAATGGCAAGACAACGTTCGCGTTCACAGTACCAAAGAGCTCAAAGGTTAAGCTTGAAGTATATGACCTCATGGGCAACGTTGTGAAGACCGTTTACAACAACGTCGTAGCCGGTCAGCAGAACGCTTACGCAGTTGAGTGGGACGGACGTCGCGACGACGGTACAGATGTCGCAAGCGGCTCGTACATGTACAAGCTCACAGTCGGTGAGACGGTCTTGTCGAAGACGCTCACGATCGTTCGTTAATCACTCGCAAAGAAATCATAAAGCCCCTGACGCATCGGTGTCAGGGGCTTTTCTTTTTCTACGGATATTCGCAGAATATGAAGACCAGCCCCCTCCTAGAAGATGTCGCCGAAGCAATTAGGCTTCAGCGTCGTGCCCTTGATATGCTAGAGAGCCAGATCGATGAGCGCTTTGAAAGGGCCGTTGACGTTCTTTCGAATGCACCCTCAATCATTGCATCCGGCGTTGGAAAGTCGGGTTTTGTTGCGCAGAAATTTGCGGCGTCTTTGATGAGCCTAGGCTTTCCAGCGCGCTTCATGCACAGTACGGACGCACTGCATGGTGACATTGGTCTAGTGCGTCCGCTTTCGGTGCTGGTCCTATTCTCCAAAAGTGGACAGACGACGGAGCTGTTGAATCTCATTGAAATTGTACGTCGTGAGGGTGTTGTGATTGTGAGTATCACTTCAATGCAACCGAGCCCGATTTCCGAGCGAGCAGACGTCGCGCTGGCAGCACCTATTGTTCGTGAGTACGATCGAGCTAATCTGCTGCCGACGGCAAGCACAACGTCAGCACTGGTAATGGCCGACCTTCTGTTGATGTCGCTTGCACACCGAATGCCCGATTCGGTCGATGTGCTGACCCGTACACATCCGAATGGTACGATTGGCTCCTTGCTCACCCGGACGGTGGCCCAGTGTATGCATAGCGGTTCATCGGTACCCGTAGTTTCTGTTGATGAATCTATTGAAGGGGCGATACATGCACTCGACAGTCATGCCCTTGGAATTGCTTGCGTAGTTGACGAAGGAAACATTCTCCGTGGTATCCTGACGGATGGTGACGTTCGCAGACTGGTCGAGAGAGGTGTTGACCTAGCCAGTGGCCCCATTACCTCGGTGATGACAACACAACCAACGGTAATTGCACCAAGCGCAACGCTTCATGAAGCTCTACTCGTGATGGAATCAGGTCAACGACAGATCGGCGTTCTGCCGGTCGTTGACGGCCAAACGCTCGTTGGTGTGATCCGCCTCCACGATGTTGTACGTGCGCAGATTGCAGGAACAGACGTTCGATAGAACGATGTACGATTAGCTTGTCATTGACACAAGTCAGTTGGGAGATTGTAAAGTATTGTTAGATTGACGTCGGAAAAAATGCAATAGCCGTTGTCGATGTAGGTGCTCGATCTTTCAAAAAAATCAGAGGAGGACGTCATGTTAGAACGTTCCGTTCCTTTTGCGATCATACTAACGGTCGTTACAAGTGTATCAGTCCTGTCTCGTACTGATAAGGACGCCGAGCGTACGCAACGATCAAGTGCCATGGGGAGCCCCATAGCATCAACGCCTCGTCCGTTTACCGTTGCGGGACAGAACCCGAGAACAAATCCGGCAATTTCAACCGGATATTACTTCGTCGATTCGGATGACCGATCTCCTGACCTTTGGCGACCGCGAGCAACACCATTTCGTGATACGCTGTTCAATCAAAGCTCGTGGTTTCGCATCCTCTCGGGTCCGAATCAGAAGCCGAGTCAGTATTGGACAGATCCACGGCAGAATCAGTTTGGCGGTTGGGCCTTCTTCCGTAATCCCGGCAATCAACAGGACTCAACAGACAATGCATTTGCCGGACCAATCGCAATTGGATTCCCCTTTTTCTTCAATGGTGTGCGACAGGATTCGTTCTACGTCTCCACCAATGGACTGATTGCTCTCTCGAATCGGCGCTACCTCTATGATGTCGACCAGTTTGGATTTCCTATTTCGCGCAGACGCCGCGAGGTCATCCCAGGTACCATGTCTGCGTATGATCCGCAGTCAGACGACCTACGCACGCGCTCCGGTGACGGGCTACTAGACGCGACAGCAGACGATTGGGGCTCGCAGCAGGTTGCCTGCGGAGGAAAACCATCGAACCCGGAAAGTGGTATACGGTCTAGGACAAACTCCATGCTTGATTCGGCCGGCCTGAGCAGCATCTGGGGCAACGTCTTGCCGCAGATCATAGCCCCTGCCTGGGACGATCTTCAGGTGTCCGTCAGCGATCCATCGACCGGAATTGTCGACGACTTTTCGCGGGTCTACTTCCGTCGTTCTGCCTCAAACGACACACTGGTGATCTACTTCGTGAACCTCACACCGATCGGTACCAAGCAGGCACGCGTTCGAAATCAGACACTCCAGACGGTGGACTTTGCTCCTGACAACCGCCCGACGTCGGGTGAGCATTATCGATTTTCCATGCAGGTGATTCTTTGTCGAAAAGACAGTTCGGTGACGATCCACTACGAACGGTTTCACGGTGGGGCCCCTGCGGCCTCGCCCAATCCGCTTGCGGCCTCGACATGGGTCAGATGCAATTCCACCATCGGCATTGCCGGTCCGTCGCGGCGCCTGAACTGGTCGGGATTTCCAAGCCCCCTGCCGACAACTACAGAGCTTGACTACAGCGTCCCAAAGTACCTGCAGAGCACCGAGTATCTGTATAATGTATCGACGGATCCAGCAGGGGGCGTGCGTGCCGGTGGTGATGCCGCTACGGTCGGCGATGTGCCGAAGGATTTTCTGGCGATCGGCTTCAAACAGCACCGAAACGTAGCACGCTGCGTAAGCATGTCGTATCGCAATCGAGAGCGCCGTTCGGAGGCGAGCTTAGCATTCAGCAGAGTCGTTTCGGCAGACTCGGTGCGTGGCTATGAGATCCTTGCAGGCGATCAGCGGCTGGGTGCGGTGCAACCGGTTGCCATCGTGCAACGCCTTGCCAATGATGTACAGGGGCCTCAGGGGGCAAACTATATCACCAATGGTATGAACCTGCGGGTGCAGTGCCAGTTCATCAACCAGGTCACGGGTGAGCTCATCTACCGAAGCACTCGCGATGTTACTGATGCGGCTCTGCGCGACACCAATCTGTCGCAGGTGTTTCGGTGTGACGCAAGTGGAAGAAACAATCCATTCCAGCCCCCTGGCACGGCGGTGCTACCGTATGAGTTCATCAAGGTGGTATTCCCCCCGTTCGAACCCAACCCTCTTATCGACAAGAACATCGGGCCGCTGACGTGCAGGATCATCGTTGATGCACTGACTACGAGTGGCGAACCAATCAGGGATCAGTGGCCTTTCGACGATACATCTGGAGTATCTCTCTTCAGTATGCGCAGGCTGCTGGATTTCGCGGACAAAGGGGGCGAGTTCCACGTCATCAACGGTGTAGCCGTGCCGTCAGTTCTCAAGTGGGTGAACCATCATGCGGAAGTTGTTGACGGCGCACTCAACACTCATAATCCGCTTCCTCCGATGGGTGAACATCAGGCACAGAATGCCCCTGAGGTTCGGCTCAGTTCACCGGTGTTGCGTCTGAATCGTGTTACGCATGACGGATCAGAGATCCCTGCGCCTGGTGCGTGGGGGGGCGACGAGATCCGTTCGTTTCCGATCGATCTCACTGCTGGGAAGCGCCCTGTGCTATCAATTTCCTATCAGCGAGCGGGAAAGCTGCCGAGCATCGCAAGGGGGTTCTCCGATCTGCGCCTATTGGGGCCCGAGCACCGAGTGGGTATGATGAAGGCAGACGGGTACGTGACGACATATCGCGAGCCTGATAAGCTGATCGTTGAGTTTGCTCGCCCATCGGATGATGGCGTCAATGGCATTACGAACGTCAAAGAGTGGGTGCTCGACTATCAGGGTCTGAAAACCGAGTATGTGCAGCCGTTTCAGATATGGGGCGGAGGAGGGTATGCTCGGGGATTTGACGAATTAGAATACAACAAACAGCTTCGGAACAATTCACTTCCCAACAAAGGGGGCATTCGGGAGGATTTCTACGATGATGGCAAGGATGTGGAGTTCTTCAAGCTCATCGTACCGATTCCAGATACTGTGCTGAAGTGGGTCGGACAAGGAGCCCGCAGCTTCCGATTCCGGTTGCGTGCTAGCTGCCTCATGAATTCCGATAGACCCGGCCCGGTTGACGACGAGGATAACTTCTATATCGACAACGTAAAGATTCTCGCGGATGATTGGATATCTGATGTCGAATTGACTAATCTATCGTTGCGTCAGCCGTATTCGATGTTTCCGATAACACTTGCTCGCGGTATGACCGCCTTAGCGCACTTAGTTTGCAATGGCATATACACAGCCCCTGCTTTCGGCCTTTATCTCGATATCGAAGACGGGATTACTGGTCAGCCACTTTATTATCGGAGTTCGACCATACCTCTCCTACCGCGCATGAGTAGGGTACTGATACCTTATGGTGCATTCAGCCTTCACTGCGTAGAATCCGGAATGGTTGTTGGCAGGGCTAGATTGTCCGCCTATTACGATCTTGATCAGGAGAACAATGAACTGACCCGGACCTTTCGCTTGCCCTTCGGCCCGTCAATCGCCTACGAGGATAATCCAGCGAATCCAACGAACGATGTAGAGTCTTCTGAGTTCTCTGGAGTCGTCGGAGCGGGTCTCAACGCTCCGGGCGGACGCATTGCCATGAGATTTGATATGCCGGCTGAAGACATCCTGGGGTATCAAGCCTTCTGGGCTGAGCGCAACAAGAGCCCCGATCAGATCGAGTTCGCTATTTACCGCGATGTTAATGGCTTTCCGGGTTCACAGCCTGTGACGTCTTCGGTGATGGTGCGCAACCGCGGAGAAGATGATCTCAGCCAGGATTCAGGACCGCACTTCGGGCGCTATGGCACCTACTTACTCCCTAAGACGATTCGGCTCGATTGGGGGCGATACTGGTTATCGGTTCGACAAATCGGCCCCAAGGGATTCGAACTTGGCGCATCTGCCGGCGCCATGGGAATGGTTACCACGCTTTTTTCTGAACCCGGAGCGCCTCGTGATAGCTCGGTTAGCCTGCTGGTAGATCGGAGGTTCAGATATCAGCTCCGTAATGGACAAGTGCGAAATGATGCCTTGTTTGCCTACAGCGGCACAGCAAATGGCGCAGACTGGAAGCCGTTTGTACCGAACGATAACGCTCCATTATTCCCACATCTCGATGCCAAGGGTACTGTTGGGGGCTTTGAGACGTTCACTCGGGGCTCCTGGATTCCGCTTCTCAGACCATATTTCGGCATAACGGAACCATCTCAAAACTGCAATAATTTTTTCCCCATAGAGCTCGTCCACTTCGACGGGCGCGGGCGTGAACTCGCCGTGGATCTCTTCTGGCAGACTGCTACCGAGCAGGACAACTCAGGGTTCTTCATCGAGCGACGCTTGGTCAGTGATCCAGCCCGTTCAGGTGGGGCTCGGGATTCAGTTGCCACTGGGAATGGGGCAGCCGATACGCTGAGGCCATGGCAGACCATCGGATTCTTGGCGGGGGCGGGAAATTCCGAGGTCACTCGTGATTACTCATTCACTGACCGTGAGGTTCTGCAAGGAAGCACGTATGACTACCGGCTGCGGCAGGTCGATATTGACGGTTCGCTATCACACTCGCATGTCGTTAATGTGAGCATTCCCGGTGCGCGAATGTCCGTGTTATCAGGCCCCTTCCCGGATCCCTCAGCCGGTCCGGCGGTGTTCCTCTACGTGGTTCAAGATCCAGTTCCCGTCCGCTTCGAGATCATCGACCTGATGGGTGCGCACGTTGCCGTGCTTGTCGACGAGGCCGCCCCTGCACGCACAGGGACATCGCGAGTGGAATGGGACGGACGTCGATCGGACGGAACTGCGGCACCGAGCGGCACATACGTGGCACGCCTTACGCTCGGCGGCAGGGTCTTCTCGAAAGTGATGTCACTGATTCGATAGGTTCGCCGATTCCACTAGCGCACACTGCGTGGTGGCGTGCGTAGGATAGGGGGCTCTTCGGCCCGTGCCCGGCGTTGACGTGGCCGCTCCGGCTTGGCGGTGGGTTTCTTTTTCTTGACCAGCTCGCGACTTTGCGAGCGCTCCTTGCGACGAACGGCACGGATCGAATCCCGCCGTCGCTGTTCGATGATCGAATCTCGACGTGCACGTTCCGGATCCGCCGGTGCCGTGATCATCTTCTTTGATGAGTTTGACGCAACAACTTCGGTGCGGCTGATGACCAGCTCACGCAGGACCTCGCCCGGTTTCCCATACATGGGAAGGGGCTTGCCATCGCGCGCAAACTGGATTGCTCCGGCGTTGAAGATGTTGCTGACGGTAAAGCGCTTCATGGCGCTCCAACGGTAATCACTGCCTGGCAAAATGATGAACTTACTGCTGCGCTCTCCATCCATAGTGATCGTCAGCTCAGCTGTGTCTGTTGTAACAGCCGTTAGAATCAAGCTGTCCTGTTCACCACCAGAAACGTCGATGATCTCAGGCGGGATGTCTGTGCGTTCGGCATCAGAAGGGCCGCGAGTCAGCCAGAAAGCGAGCACGATGATCATGACGACCGCGCCAATGATCAGGACGCGCTGGCGACCACGAAACACTTCGGCAAGAGAACGTCCGGCACCTTGTGTCTTCACCCGCGAACGAAGGTCGTCCACCAATCGTCCCAGCGGATCCGTCTGCGGCGCGCGCCCTGCGCCTTTGGGTACATCGTGAACTTCCGCTTGCGACCTTTGACGGGTAGTAGCCTGCGCATCATTGCCATCAATACATTGCGACACCAGCCGGTTGAGTTCTACGCCGGGAATTCCGAGCTCGGCTCCAAGTGTTTTCACAAACGATCGAACGTAAACCGAAGGCAGCACATTGTATGTGCCGCTCTCGAGAGCATGGATGTACGGTTCCCGTATCTTCGTTCTCTGGGCGAGCTCGGAGATGGTTAGGCCACGGCGAAGGCGTTCCTGCTGTAATCGTTGGGCGAGCTGATCCACTGGATGTGATGGATCGTGTTCAAATGGGAAAGGAAAGCACAAATATGATGCAAATCCCTGCATGCTACCAGGAGAAAATTGTCAAGGTGGTGCATGAATCCGTATGACGCCTGGACCGTATTCCAGCACGGGGCATATGTTGCTTTTGCCTTTTCAGTGTTGCTCTTCGGAGCGCTAGCGTTCCGACAGGTTCTCGACGACCTTGAACTACGTCGGCGCCGGTGTGGCGAGGACCTGCTGCTGCTTGTAAGTGCCCCCGGTATGCTGCTGTCTCTGCTGGGAGTAGCCGCAACCGTTGCCGCCGGACTCTACTGCTATAAAACCGAGCCTCCGACGGTGTTTCGATATGCTCTTCCTCTGGTAGGGGGCGTGCAGATGACCCAGATCATCCTTCGATTGTATTTCCAGCGCACGCGGCTACGAACCCAGAGTATTGTGATCCGTCCCATCGTTCGGCAGGGACCCATTGTGATCCCGTATTCCGACATCACAGGAGTTGAGATCAAAGATTCCCGGTTGTGGATTACCGTTCTGATTTCACATTCGCAGGGGGAGGCCGTAGCGTTTCGTATTTTCCCGTTCCGCATGGCGATTCTTGAGTCGCGTTTGCGGCAGTCCACAACGGCACGCATTTGCCACGTTGGCGTTTCTGAAGACTAGCTCCCACTCCATCAGCGCATGAAACCTTCTATCCGAATTGCCTCCGGTCAGGGATTCTGGGGCGACCTCCAAAAAGCCCCCTACGAACAAGTTACCCGAGGTCCGATCGACTACCTCGTCATGGACTACCTGGCAGAGGTTACTATGTCGATCCTGCAGAAGCAGCGGATGCGTAATCCAGAGCTCGGCTACGCAAAAGACCTGATCGACGTCTGCGAGCAGATCCTCCCGACAATTGTCGAAAAGGGCATTACGCTTATCACCAATGGTGGGGGCGTGAACCCGCTGGCGGCGCGCGACCGCATCTTTGAGGTAGCTAAGCGCCTGAGAATCAGTGGTCTCAAGATCGGCGTTGTACTTGGCGACGATATTCTTCCGGACATTGAGCGTCTGGTTGCCGAGGGCCACGAGCTTCGGCACATGGAATCCGGTGAACCGATTGCCAGCGTCAAAGACAAGCTCCTTAGCGCCAACGTCTATACCGGCGCATGGCCAGTCGTCGAAGCCCTGCGTGCCGGGGCTCAGATCATCATCACCGGACGCACAACAGACACCGGGCTTACGCTGGCTCCGATGATTCATGAGTTTGGATGGGGCGAGCAAGACTGGGATCTTTTGGCCGCCGGCACGGTTGCCGGACATATCAACGAATGCGGTGCTCAGGCCAGCGGCGGCAACTTTCTTGGTGACTGGAGATCGCTGCCCAACATGGCCGATGTTGGTTTTCCGATCATCGAGGCCTACCCTGACGGAAGCTTTGTTGTCACAAAGCATGAAGGTACCGGTGGACTCGTCAGTCGCGAAACGGTAAGCGAACAGCTGATGTACGAGATCGGCGATCCTGAGGCCTATATCACCCCTGACTGTATTGCCGACTTTTCGTCGATCCATCTTGAAGACCTCGGAAACGATCGCGTGCGGGTGTTCGGTATAAAGGGACGCCCCTATACTCCAACCTACAAGGTTAGCGCGTCCTATCTCGATGGATATGTTGCCTTTGGGTCGCTAACATATTCAGCTCCGGATGCCTACGAAAAGGCACAGGCCGCTGACAAGATCCTCCGTCAACGACTCGACATGCTGGGGCTCTCCTTCGATGAGGTGCGCACTGAATACGTCGGCATGAATGCCTGTCACGGTGCCATTGCAGCACCAATCGTTCCCAATGAAGTGATGATGCGCATCGGCGTTCGTGGGCGCGACAAGCGCTCGGTTGAAGGCTTTGCCAAGGAGATCGCGCCACTGATCCTTACCGGACCGCCAAGCGTGACCGGATTTTCCGGTGGACGCCCCAAGCCAAGCGATGTGGTTGCCTACTTCCCGGCATTGCTCGATAAACGCGTTGTGAACATGCGCGTCCAGGTAGATGAAATGTAACACCTGGTTGTCCGCACTGGTGCTTGCAGCAACGGTTGCATCGGCTCAGATCAACGACTCGTTGTATCTATCGCGTGCAGAGTTTACCGATGCTGGACGCCCACGATATACCTTCACCGGCAGTACTCCTCGTCGGGTCACAGACGTACAGCTGGTGCCAACAGCCATCATCGGTACTGCCTATACCGGACTCATCGTGGGCCTGCAGATGCAGATGTCCAACTCCTGGTGGGAGCGCAATGGTTCGTTCCATGTGCAGGAGGATGGTGACTATGCGCGCTATCTCGATAAGGCCGGACACTTTTTTACGGGTTTCACCATGAGCACGATCATGGGTGATGCCCTTATGGAGTGTGGCTTTGACTACACCACATCAACATGGCTCGGTGCATCCGTGGGTCTTGCATATATGACGATGGTGGAGATCCAGGATGGCTATGCGGTTACTTGGGGCTTCTCGCCGTCTGACGCGCTTTCGAACCTTACAGGCGCAGCTTTCTATGCGGCGCGCAACCTAGTGCCAGCCCTTCAGAATGTGACGCCGCGGTGGAGCTATGTGCCGGCACACCTTGTTGGTGACAGGGCAACGACCGAACGCCCCCTGACCATCTTCGACGACTATAACGCTACGACGTTCTGGCTGAACTTCAATGTGGAGAATATGCTCCCCGCGTCGTTGGCAGTGCACTGGCCGGACTGGATGACCATCAGTGTTGGCTATGGCTGCCGGGACTATGAAGTGCGAGATCCCGCGACCGGTGCGATGCTACCGGTGAAACGTCGAATGATGATCGGAATCGACTATGACTGGTTGAAGATCATCCCGGAATCATCCATCGGTGTGCTCAACTACGTGCGTCAGGGACTGAATTACATTCGCATTCCGGGCCCCACCCTTGAGTTCGGCGATGATGGTGTGCGCTTTGCCGTGCTGTATCCGTTTGCCGTTGTGGTGCCGCTGTGAATGTCGCGTCGCCTATCGCGATTAGCGTAATCGTGCCAACCCTCCAGGAAGAGAAGCTCCTGGATGCCACGCTTAGAGTGTTTAGTCCGCAATGGCGGCGTGACCATGCGGCAGAGCTGATCGTGAGCGACGGCGGCAGCACGGACGCTACGCTTGAGATCGCGCGGCGTCATGCCGACCACGTGGTGGTGCACACCGAGGGCCGACGCCAGACCATCGCCGAGGGACGAAATCAGGGGGCTCAACAGGCGCGCGGAGAGGTGCTGGTCTTTATCAATGGAGACACGATGCCAGCGCACCTTGATGAGTTTACGCGGACGTTGGAAGACTTTGCCCGTCGGCGCGGACCATACTCACGAGCTTCGGCTCTTGCCTGTCCGGTGCGATTTGTCCCGTCCGATGAGCGTTTTGCCGACCGCCTGTTTCATGGCTACTATAACAACTACGTCAGACTGCTTTCCATGCTCCGGATCGGTGCCGGGCGTGGCGAATGTCAGGTCGTTCGACGGAAGATGTTTATGTCGGTCGGGGGCTACAAAACGCATCTCGTTGCCGGCGAGGATTTCGATCTTCTAGCCCGCATAGGCATGAAAGGTCGCGTACTGTTTGCCCGTGAGCTGCTTGTGTATGAGTCGCCGAGACGGTTCCGCAAGTTTGGGTATTTTCGGGTTATCTGGTCGTGGACCATTAACGGCCTGAGCGTCCTATTCAGGGGGCGCTCCACGTCGGACGAATGGGAGCCGGTCCGGTAATTCTCACAACCTCAGCCACGTCCAAGCATTATGGATTACAAATCAGCCGGCGTTGACATCGAAGCGGGCGAAGCCCTCGTTGATGATATCAAGCCCTTTGTGAAAGCCACACGTACGCCGGGCGTGCTGAGTGAGATCGGTCTGTTTGGCGGCTTTTTCGATGCGCGGTTTCCGACGCTTGAGCACCCTGTGCTGGTGGCCAGCACCGATGGCGTTGGAACAAAGCTCAACGTGGCCATCATGGCGGAAAAGCACGACACGGTTGGCCAGTGTCTGGTGAACCATTGCGTGAACGACATCCTCGCGTGCGGCGCTCGCCCCTTGTTCTTTCTCGACTACTTTGCCACCGGGCGTCTTGAGCGCGGTGTGGCGCGAGACGTGATCAAAGGAATCGCCGAAGCCTGCGGTCAGAACGGTGCTGCGCTCCTTGGTGGAGAGACGGCCGAAATGCCATCACTCTACAAGGATGGCGACTACGATGTAGCCGGAACGATTGTTGGTGTTGTCGATAAGCCGAAGATCCTCAACGGCAGCCGTGTTGCGGTGGGTGACGTCCTGATCGGTCTGCCATCGACCGGACTGCACACCAATGGATTCTCTCTTGCTCGGGCAGCACTCTTCCCGACGTATCGCGTGGATCAGTATGTAGATGCACTCGGCACAACGGTCGGGGATGCTTTGCTGGCCGTGCATCGCTCGTATCTGCGTGTGATGGAGCCCCTTCTCGACGCTGGACTTCTCTCCGGCTTGTCGCATATCACCGGTGGGGGAATCGTGGGCAACACATCCAGGATCCTTCAGCCGGGTCAGGCCCTTGATATTCAATGGGGCTCATGGTTAACGCCGGAGATCTTCCGCCTGATTCAGCATGCTGGCAACATTGCCGATGATGAAATGCGTCACGTCTTCAACCTTGGCGTTGGTATGATCATGGTTGTTCATCCGGACAACGCCGATGACGTGCTGCGTCGCACGCAAAGCGCCGGATCCTTTGTGGTCGGCCGCGTTGCCTCGGCATAACGCATCAGCACCCAGCCATGTTCGAACGTGCACGATCCATCCTGCGCGATGTCTTCGGACATGCCGATTTCCGAGATGGGCAGGCAGACCTTGTGCGCGCCGTTCTCTCCGGTCGTGATGTTGTTGGTGTGCTTCCGACAGGGGGCGGGAAGTCTCTGTGCTACCAGATTCCGGCGCTCATCTTTCCGCACGTTACGCTGGTGATCTCACCGCTGATTGCTCTAATGCAGGACCAAACGCAGCGCCTTGCTGAGCGCGGCATAGCAGCGGCAAGTCTGCACTCGGGCCTTCAGGAGGATCAGATCAATGCGATACTGCGTCAGGCCCAATCTGGAAAACTGAAGCTTCTCTACGTTGCTCCGGAGCGACTGGAATCTGACTCCTTCCGACGAGCGCTGCAACCGATCCCCTTGAGCCTTGTGGCCGTTGACGAAGCTCACTGCGTCAGCGAGTGGGGACACGACTTTCGTCCGAGCTACCGTCGAATTCCATCGATATTCGACCATCGATCTCGCGTACCTATTGTTGCGCTCACGGCCACTGCCACGCCGGACGTGCGGCGGGATATCTCAACGGCGCTTTCACTGAGGGATCCGCTTGAGATCGTGCGCGGATTCCATCGGCCGAATCTCACGTTCAACGTTGAGCCAACTGCCTCGAAAGTTGAGTACATCACCCGACGCGTCCGTTCGCATCCCGCCGAAAGCATCATCGTTTACTGCGGTTCACGCCGACGCGTTGAGACCGTTGCCGATGAACTCCGCAAGCGCGGTGTTGGCGTGCAGGCATATCATGCCGGACTTCCTCCCGAGAGACGATCAGACGTTCAGGAGCAGTTCATATCCGGAGCGGTTGACGTTCTGGTAGCCACGAATGCTTTTGGAATGGGCATCGACAAAGCCAATGTGCGCGCGGTTATCCACTGCGATCTGACGCAGACACTTGAAGCCTACTACCAGGAAGCAGGTCGTGCCGGGCGCGACGGGAAAGCGGCAGAATGCGTCTTGTTGTATCAGTCGGAAGACCGACGGCTGATGGACTTCTTCATCGCCGGAACGTATCCCGAGCCCGAGAACGTTCGCGCTGTGTATGGATCCATCGCAGAGCGCCTCGGTGTAGCCATCGGTGTGTCGAGCTCGGATCCCGTCATGGCCGATGCCACGAGTATTGCGGCCAGTCTGCATATCTCGGTAGCTCTGGTCAATGGCTCACTGGCGGCTCTGGAACGTGCTGGACTTGTCATCCGCACCACGGCTCATGGTCAGGCGCGCATTCAGCTTCGAACGTCGCACGCACGGTTGGATAGTTTCATCAGGTCAGTGGCTGAAGAACGACGGGCAGCCACTGAGCTTGTCGTGCGTCAGATCCGCCACCTTGACGTTGGTAGCGAGATCGACGTGCCCCTTTCCGAACTACTTCGTCGTAGCGACGTGGCTGCCGCTGAGCTTGCGTCGGCCCTCGGGGCAATGCACATGGCTCAGCTTATCCGCTACCGTCCGCCGCAAAGTGGAGGGGGCTTGGTGGTGCTTGGTCCTCGTTTAGCACCGAATGAACTTCCCGTTGATTTTGCTGCGATACACGAGCGACGTGCCCGGGCCAACCAGAAGCTAGAGGTCATGATCGGCTATGCCGAGACGCGTCAGTGCAAACAGAACTACATTCTCTCCTACTTCGGTGATGCCAGCGGGATGCTTCGCTGTGGACGGTGTTCGTCGTGTCAACAACAGCCGCGCCATGCCGAGCCATCGGCCCGCCAAGCGCCGATCATCCATGCCGCCGTCGGGGTGGCGTGGCAGCTTCGTGGACGCTTTGGACGTCACGTGGTGGCAGATGTCGTGCGTGGTGTACTATCGGACAAGGTTCGTGAGTACCGTCTTGATCGCGCACGATACTGGGGCGCATTCCGCGACCGCAGCCGCGCCGAGGTGCTTGAAGCGATCGATGAAGCTCTTGATCGTGGTTGGCTGGTGAGAAGCGCGGATCTCTATCCAACCATCGGGGCCACGGAAGAGGGGCTCGCCTTGACCGATGACCATGTGAGGCCGCTTGACCTGCGTCGAGAGCGTCCACCGCAATCGTTTTCTCCTTCTGATGACACATTCGATGAAGCAGTCCGTGAGCGGCTCGGTGCTCTTGTTGCCATGCGAGAGCGTCTATCCCAGCAGGCCGGCGCAGCAATGCAGGCGCTTGTGAGCGATGAGGAACTCGGCCGGATTGCCCGAGATGCGCCGGAGTCATTTGCCCAGCTGAAGCCGGGTGCGCATGGCAGTGGACTCTTTCTGGCACAGCATGGCAAAGATGTTCTTGAGGCATTACGAGACGTTCGGAGCAACCAACCTCGTGCGGCTGAAACGCCCCCTTCCACCAAGATTATCCAAGAACTTCTGCAGAAGAATGGCGTCACCTTTGCCGACATCGTGCACAATGCGGGCATGAGTGCCGCAACCGTGGCGCGAACTTTGGAAGATCTTCTCGAGCAAGGAAAGCTGCCCGAAAGGGGGCGTCTTGTTGATGAGGAACTCTATACCCAGGTTCTTGAGTATGTTCGATACCATCGATATGCGAAGATCCGCCATGTGCGCGAGCATCTTCAGACCGATACCGATCTGCCGATGCTGAGACTAGCCCTGGCGTTTGCCCGACGCGATCTTTCCACCACTGGTCTGTAGTTGCCGTTATGAACCGCTGGTCATTGATCATTGTTCTGCTGCTCCTGTCTGCTGCATGCAGTCAGGCGCAGAAGCGCTTCGTTGTGCAGCTGGCACCTCAGACGCAACTTCCCAAAGCGCTGCTCGCAAGCGCGCCACGAGCAGCAATTGCCGCGATGCTCTCAACGGTGAAGTCTGATGAGCGGCAACAGAGCTCCGAGGAGCTCCGGCTTCTGGCGCGTCTTCAGCGATACGTGGTCGTCGTCATCCCCGACGATGCCGACCCTTCTGCACTGGTGAATGTTCCGGGAGTGGAATCGGTTCGCCCCCTGACTCGATTTCGACTTCATGACGCTGCCCTGACAGATGATTCTCTGGCTATGCGTCAGTACGCGTTACATCGAATTGGGGCTGCTAAAGCATGGGCGCGCGCAACAGGGAAGGGAACCGTTGTCGGTATCATCGATACCGGTATCGATTGGACGCATGAAGATCTGGTTGATGCGCTCGATATTTCGTCGAAGGAAGATCGCAACGGGAACCGCCGATTCGAGCCATGGGCTTCAACAGACACTCTCGGTGGCGTCTCCGGCGATCTCGACGGAATAGACAATGACGGTAACGGTGTGGTTGACGATGTGATCGGCATCGACGTGGTCGACCAAAGCGTTCGTAACCTTGGTGATGATCGGCAATACGATCCGATCCCCTTCGATGAGCAGGGTCATGGAACGCTGGTAGGGGGCGTCATCGCCGCTACACCTAATAACCGAAAGGGTATCGCCGGCCTAGCCTATGATGCACGCTTGCGCATCGTCAGAGCCTTCGATGCCACGGGTAATGCGGAAGAGGATGACATCGCCACGGCCATCGTCTATCTTGCCCAGCAGGGCGTTGATGTGATCAACATGAGCTTTGGCGATGGCGTTGATTCGCCGCTGATGCGCGATGCTGTGCGCTATGCCAATGCACGAGGATGCGTCTTGGTGGCTTCGGTTGGAAACACCGGCACGATCTCCCGTCAGTTCCCTGCGGGCTATGACGAGGTCATTGTCGTGGCGTCCACGAATGATGAGAACAGGCGCTCGCCGTTCTCATCCAGTGGACCACTTGTTGCCCTGAGTGCGCCCGGACAGGCCATCGTTACAACGTCCGTGGGGTCACGCTACCGTTCGGTAAACGGAACGTCCTTCTCAGCCCCCTACGTGGCAGCGACCATCGCCATGATGCGCGAGCGCTTTCCGGCAATGCCTATAAGCAACATCAGAGCAACGCTCCAACAACGCTCGCTGGATCTTGGCCAGCCTGGTTGGGATGATCTCTTTGGTGCCGGGCTGTTGCAGGCTGATGCTGCTCTGAGCGAAGGGGCTTGGAGTTGCGTGGAGATCACCTCGCCGGTGAATGAAGTCGAGATCGACCCATCACGCACGCCACAGATCGACGTAACTGGCAGCACGATGCTTGCAAGCTTTGCGGGAACCGAGATCGCCTGGGGTGAGGGACTCGCGCCTCGCACATGGACAACTGTCTCCACCTCACCCACAGCAGTGCGTGATGGGATGATCGCCCGAGTGCGGCTGCCACAGACCGACAGTCAGCTTGTAACGCTGCGCGTGCGCGTGCTCAGTAGTGACGGGCGCTCGTTGGATGTGTTTCGGCGTATTCGTCTGGTCGACAGCTCGCGATTTGCCATGATCGCTACGGAGGTTGTATCGGCATGGAAGACCGATCGACGAACGTCGGTTGTGACGGTGACGACGAATCGGCCCTGCTCCTGCGCGCTTCTCACGGGTGATGGCGCTGGTACTCTCAGTGAATCGACGCGTCGGTCGCGACGTCATAGCATGATTGTGCCGGATACCGTTGTGTCGCCTCGGGAGCGACGTGTACTTCTGCGCTGCGCACCGGATGTTGGTGTGGCTCGTGACACATCGATTCTTCTTGACTCTGCTTCCCAGGGGGCTGGTGCTGATGCCGCATGGCGCTCTGTTGGCAGTGCGCCGTGGACCGGGTACGTGCTCAATGATATGCGCGACGTCTATCGCGATGGAGTGCCAACGGCGGTAATGTGCGATCTCACGAACGGAAGTTTCGGTGGACTTGTTACGCGTCAGCTGGTGAACGGCACGTGGACAACGCGCGACTCCATACCCGACGTGTACATCCCGCGAGGGATCGGCGACGCTAACGGCAACGGTCTGCTGGATGTGCTTGTTCATAGCGTTGGCAAGGTCGTACTTCTTGAACAACAGCAACAGGACGGAAGTCCGTTTTCGACGGTGATCTTTGCCGACACCACCGGTGAGCTGAACGCTGCCGGTATGGCCGACATCGATGGTGATGGTCGCCAGGAGATCCTTGCCCTTGCTGATGACGGCGTTCAGGTGTTCGCCTTTTCCGGCTCAACATTCCGACTGCTGGGGTCTGTAGAGAACCCTACGCCCCCTGCCATCAATAATGCCCGCAATCGTGTTGACGAGATAAGCATCGGCTCTGGTGATTTCGATGGTGATGGCCGCATGGAGATTGCCTTTGGTGATACCGATGGTGACCTTGTGATTGCTGAATGGACCGGCACGTCGTTCGCCGTAACGCATACCATGACCAGTCAAGGAGCAGGGGGCTCGGGCTTCGTTACCAGTGGCGACGTCACCGGCGACGGAAGACCGGATGTGCTGTTTGGTGTTCCAGATGATACCGAGGCCGATGGGAATGGTGATTACGGGCGGTCACTCTGGACGTACACACTGCTGCAATCAACAGGTAACGATGCATACGCATCCGTGTGGAGCGAGCGCATTGCGGGTGTTCGCTATGGCATAGGTTATCGCAACGGGGTTGCAATTGGTCAGCTTGATGATCTTCCTGGACAGGAAATGATCCTCTGTGCATTCCCTCGATTGTATGTCTTCGGCAGGTCTTCGGCCGGAAGCGATGCGGAGATCGCCTGCAAACGATTCATCAGTGATGTGGCATCGCCTCGTGTTCTCGTGCACGATATCAATGCTGATGGACGCAATGAACTCGGCTACGGCATAACTAGCAGCGAAGTTGGTGCGATGACCTCCTTCGCCTTTACCCAAGCACTCCCCGCGGCTACGGTGGCCGTTCCGATGTCGTTGCGTGCACGCTGGGTGCGTGACAGCTTGGTGCTTGACTGGTTTACGGCAGCGCCATCCACCGAATGTGTCCTCTTTCAGGCATTGCCCGGAGGGGCGTTCCGACGTATGGGGACAACCACAGCAAACACCCTCACACTTGGCGGTGCTGACCTGGATGGACCAATTGTGCGGTTTGTTGTGCGTGCAGTTGTGAGTTCACCGAATGCACTTACCGAATCATCAAACATCGTCACGGTCTTTCGTGGAGACGATGACGTGCGAATTGCACCCGAGCGGGATTTCGTGAGCGAGTCTGAATGTCGGTCGGGCCTGCAGCTGCATCTTGTTTCCTCGAATGATCTCGACATCACATCGCTGCTTCGAGAAAACGTACGTCTTGTTTCGTCGGGTGGCACAGCGTCTGCAGCACGCTCAGTTGTGTCACGAACTACGCGCGACATCGTCGTGTCCATGCCTGGTATTGAACCGAGCGACTCGCTATCGCTGAAGCTCAGTGGTCTGCGCCTGGCAACTGGGACTGGTGTCGGTGACACAACATTGCATCTGCGGGTTGTGGCCGATCCGGATGCAGTCGCAGACATTACGCTGACGTCGGTGAAAGTCCTTTCGCCGAGTACACTGGTGGTGTCTTTCAGCGACGATGTCGATGGATCGGCCCGTGTACCGGACAACTATCGACTTTCTCCTGCTGGCAAGGCAGCCGTTGTTTCACCCATCGATGAACGTACCGTTCGCCTTGACCTTGCGCCAGAGTCGCCCCTTGTCCCGCGAGGTACATCCTATGCCATCACTGCCTCGGGCATCCGATCGATCAATGGTGCTCCCATGACCACCGGCGCTGGAGCAACGCTGCTGTTCACTGTTCTTGCGCAGGATCTTACTTCGGTCTATGCCTATCCCCAGCCACTTCTGCTGGGCCAGCACTCAACGCTGACCATCGCCGGGCTGCCCGCATCATCGACCATTGAAGTTCTGGATGCGGCCTTCAGTCCGCTGACCAAGCTCTCAACCACATCAGCGGTTGGCGGAATCGAGTGGGATCTGCGGCTGCCTGACGGCCGCTCGCTCATACCCGGCCTTTACTACATCCGCGTTGTAAACACCGCAGTAGATTCAGAACCTGTCCTGCGGAAGATCTGGATTCAGCGATAGGGGGCTAGCAGATCACCAACTGGTCAGCATTGATCGCAGTCCACCCACATTACCGTTGCTGAGAATCGCGATCACGTCGCCAGCGCGAACGCGTTCAGTAAGTAGACTCACGACGTCCGAGCCCCATGTCGGGTCCGATGCACGATGCGCTTCGATCGATGTGGCGACCACGCCGCGGGCATTGATCTCCGCGACAAGTTTCGTGGTGTCCAGGCGTTCATGCTCAGCATACCGTTCTGGGCGATTCACCGGTCCCAGACAGACCGATGATGCTCCATCGAAACATGCGCTAAGCTCATGTTGAAAGAAGTTGCGTGTTGTGGTGTTGGAGCGCGGTTCAAAGATCACGTGAATCCCCGCTGCCGGATACTTCTGCCGAAGCGCGGTGATCGTTGCTGCGATCGCCGTTGGGTGATGAGCGAAATCATCGACCACGTGAGCCCCCTGCCAGAGCCCTAGCTCTTCGAGTCTGCGTTTTGGTGGGCGAAAAAGGGGCATGGCAAGCATCTGTTCTTCTGCGGTAAGACCGGCGTGAAAGCTCGATGCCACAGCCATTGTGGCATTGCGCACGTTATGCAATCCGGGCATTGGCAGTGAGAAGCGTCCGTAGAGATTCTCGTTGTACGAGATGGACCAGTCGGTGACCATTCCGCGCTCGGCAACATCGTGAATGCGCCATGTGGAGTGTTCATCGAGCCCAACGGACTCGGTGGTTGTCGGTGAGCCCTCGGCTGCCTGCATCGCATTGGGATCATCGGCATTCACGAGCAGGACCCCGTTGCTGGGGATGATGCGCACCATCTGACGAAAGGATTTTATGATCGATTCGAGGTCAGCAAAGATGTCCGCATGATCAAACTCGATGTTGTTGATCACGGCAATGGTCGGGCGGTAATGAACGAACTTGCTTCGCTTGTCGAAAAAGGCGGTATCGTATTCATCGCCTTCGCTGACAAACACCCCGGCGTGCGTATTGTGAATGCCCTCAGGAACCGGGCGACAGCCAACGTCAAAGTTGCCGGGCACTCCACCGATCAGGAACCCCGGCTGGCGCTGTGCGTGCTCAAGAAGCCATGCCGTCATGCTCGAGGTTGTCGTCTTTCCGTGTGTACCGC
>VEQR01000124.1 GCA_018883125.1 Candidatus Kapaibacterium sp. | reverse complement strand
GTGATACGGCTTCGCCGTGTGGGACGGCTTCGCCGTGGTGATACGGCTTCGCCGTGGAGGACGGCTTCGCCGTGTGGGACGGCTGCGCCGTGTGATACGGCTTCGCCGTGTGGGACGGCTTCGCCGTGTGGGACGGCTTCGCCGTGTGGGACGGCTTCGCCGTGGAGGACGGCTTCGCCGTGTGGGACGGCTTCGCCGTGTGGGACGGCTTCGCCGTGTGTGACGGCTTCGCCGTGTGGGACGGCTTCGCCGTGGAGGACGGCTTCGCCGTGTGGGACGGCTTCGCCGTGTGGGACGGCTTCGCCGTGGAGGACGGCTGCGCCGTGTGGGACGGCTTCGCCGTGGCGTCATCCCGAGCGAAGCGAGGGACCCCAAAACCCAAAACCCAAAAACTAAAACCTGCCCTCACATCACGAAGCTCATGCCTGCGTTGACGACCCCACGATAGCCGTAGCCGATCTCGAGTCGGAAGGCAACGTCGCCGGCAACGCGGAGCGAAACCAAGCCTACGTGATAGGCAAGCCCCGTTGAGGAAAGGGGCGTGTTGTTGCCGTTATGATCAAACAGCGCAACACCAAGAGATGCTCCCGACGCCAGATCAAACCATCGGGCATGGTACCACGACACCTCTCCATGGGCTGCAAGGTGCACCGTCCGTTTGCTGTAGGGAACCGGAGTGGCACGTCCACCCGACGGGGGATTTGTGTCGTCGGACAGCCATCGTCCCGTCATTTCATGATAGCCAACCTCAGCACCGATGTTCAACTTGTTGCCAAGCTGCGTGGTGTAGCTCAACAGCAGCGGACCAAATGCATGGAGCGTTGAGTCTCCCAGGACATTCCGCGCTACGGCGTTCTGCGCGCCCCCTACACCATATCCCACCATCATCTGCTGCTCCCGATGACCGGCCGTGCCGACCTTTACGGAGTATTGCTGAGCCGCGGCAGAAGCGGCAGCTAGTAACAGAATGATGATCGTTGGTATTCTATGCACAGGGCAATTTAGGCGAAGGAGTGTATCGCTGCGATTATCATCATTCCCGCAAAAGCGGGAATCCATCTTGTTTCGCAGGGCAACGTCCCTTCGTATTTTCCACGACATTACTTTCACCAGGAGCCATGGTATGGTCCGTCTTTTCGCCGTTCTTGTTCTCACATCTGTTATCGCCATGGCCGACCCCGGGGGCAAGACAGGATTTACGTCAAAGACCAGTTCCGGATGCGGATCCTGCCACGGCGGTAATGCCGGCGCGGCGGTGAGTGTGTCGCTTACGGGACCACGCACGTTGAAGCCCGGTGAAAAGGCCGAATTCACGATCGTTGTCGGTCATGCAACCGCAAAGTCTGCCGGTATCAGCATTACGGTGCGCAATGCCGCCACGGCCCCGTCGGGCTCGGCAGGAACGCTCGCTGTTGCTGCATCGGGCAGCGGTATGCGCGTAAAGAATCCGGGCTCGGGTCAGGAGATCACCCAGTCAGCACCGAAGACAATGACCAATAAGCAGGTGTCATTCACCTTTTCGTGGACCGCACCGGCGACACCCGGTTCGTACTATCTGCAATCTGTTGCCAATGCTGTGAACGGCGATGGACGCGAGAGTGACGCCGACGACTGGGCTTTCCTTGAGCCGGTTGAGCTAAAGGTTGAGGCAACATCAAGTGTTGTCGATCTGCCGGTCTTCGCGTCGATTTATCCGAATCCGCTGGCCCCTTCCCAGACATTGCATCTTGATGCAGAGTTCGTTGGCCCAACAAGTATCCGCGTTGTAAGCACGCAGGGTGTTGTGGTGGTCGACGAGATGATGGACCTTGCTAACGGCGCGCTGCCTCGCCCCTTGGCAGAGCTTCCGCGTGGTGTGTACATGGTCACCGCTACGAACGGAATCATGTCTCGTCGCGGTTCATTTATCGTCGAGTAAAAGCCAATGCCCATCCTTCTTGTCCTCGTTCTCGCAGCTATCAATCTCTTCTCCCAAACGCAGGTCCTCGAGGATCAGCGAGAGGGGGCCGAGCATGCCGAACAAGCGCGTGCTTTTTATGAGTCGTTGCACGTTGTGCCGCCGGGATACAACTGGAAGGTTGTCAACGATGCCGTGCGCGATCAGCGCTTTGAACGGCGTCAGGCGATGTTTATGCCCACTGCAGAAGATGTGGCCGGACGCTGGACGGAAGTCGGCAGTGTGAATCAGGCCGGACGTGTTGTGGCAGTTGAGTACGATCATGCTACCGGTCGCGTGTGGCTTGCCGGTGCGGGCGGTACGATTTGGTCGGGAGACACTACGGGCAAAATGTGGACGTGCCACACTGATGCACGGCGTATCGAGGATCCGCAGTATCTGCACCTTGTGCGCCGGGCCGACAAGTCCGAAGTGCTTGTTGTTGTGAGCCGTGCCTGCCGTGTATGGCTACTTGATCTTGCTACGAAGAAATGGTCTCAGGCAACGGGGCTTACCGAAATGCAGCGCTGGGGATCGTTTGAGAATGCCGTCTCGTGTGTGCGGGACGGACGTCTTGAGATCCATGCTGTTGGTAACGAATGGGATTATTCGTCGGCGTGGAAGGCCCGCAGTGTGTGGTATCGGAGCACCGATTCCGGCAAGAGCTTCCAGCGCATGCGCTGGATCGATGGAGAGGCGCAGCTCTGGACCGATGGTGGAAAGAGCGTATGGCTCTATCATAGCGACTCGCTTTCAAGCGTCGAGTCGTCCGGTTCGCTGTCCCTTATCTCGGCAAAGCCGTTCAGCAGCGTAAAGAACGTTGCCCTGGTGATGTTCGCCGGACCCTCGTCGGATTATGTTATGGCGGCATGTCCGGGCACTGACAGCACAACATTCCTGATGAGTGTTGATGGCGGGCGTAGCTGGGAGAAGCGAGGGGGCGTCAAGTTCAGGCCCTTCGATCAGCAATCCTTCGGCTACGCCCACGAAAACGGTCAGTGGCTCTTCGGCGGCGTTGATACATATAAATCTGGTGACGATGGATCGAGCTGGTTCCTCGTTAACGGATGGGGCGAGTACTACGGCGATCCGGTGAACAAGCTGCATGCGGACATTCCGGCCATCATCGGTTTCGCTTCGGGTGTTACGTTTATCTGTACCGATGGAGGCATGTACATTTCGCGGAGTGGTGGAAACAAGGTTCGGAACATTTCGTTGCGAAATCTCAACATTAGTCAGTACTACGGCTCCTACACCAGTCGCGACAATGTCCAAGTTGTCAGTGCCGGTTCGCAGGATCAGGGCTTTCAGCGCAGTCGCGTGGACAGTGGCGGTGTGCGGTCCTTCCAGCAGATGATCAGTGGCGACTATTCAAACCTCGTCTCTGGTGACGGTGGTTCTTCGCTGTTCTGTGTGTACCCGGGCTTTACGATGTACATCCCCAATCACGAGGATGGCTGGGAGCCCCGTGGACAGGACTTCAAGCACAAGGGACATCTTTGGCTTCCACCTCTTGCTGTTGGCACCTCCAAGCCCGATGAGGCATGGCTCGGCGGCGGAACTAACACTGGCAAGGGGGCGTATGTATATCGCTACACGCCGGGTGGAGACAGGCTGAAGGTCGATTCTCTTCCCTTCGACTTTGGCGAAGGCGCATCGGATGTGCGTATTACGGCACTCACATTCGCCCCTTCCAATGATAACGTCTGTTACGTTGTCACCTCGGCTGCCCGCGTATGGCGCACAACCGATAGGGGGCTTACGTGGACCAAGCTCACACGTCCGGACAAGATCACGGGTCATTACTTTTCCGGCAATGCCCTCTGTGTTGCGCCGATGAATCCTGCGCGCGTGATCATTGGTGGTTCCGGCTATGACGGACCTGGTGTGTATGCGAGCGATGATGCCGGAGCAACATTCGCAGCACTTCCCGGTCTGCCACCATGCCTGGTGATGTCGCTAGCTACTACTGCTGATGCCCGCTACATCGCAGCGGCTACCGACGCGGGCGCATTTGTGTACGACACTCAAACGAAGGCATGGACCGATGTAACAGATGCTGGTGCACCAGATCAGGTGTATTGGCATGTGGATCGCATAGAGCCCCTTGGCCTCTTTCGCTTCTCCACCTATGGTAGGGGGCTGTGGGACTTCACCATCACTGGCACTACCGCCGTTGCCGATCATGAAGAGTCCGCGCATTCGACTCTGACAGCACGCGGAGTTGTCATCAATGGCACCTCTCAACTCGACGTCACTGCCACCGTTGCAACCACCGCCACCCTCTCCTGGTTCGACCTCGACGGCCGACGTCACGCCAGCACCACCGTCGAGTTGTCGGCGGGATCAACGCGTATTGCACGTCCGCACGCTCACACAAGTGCCGGCCCTCTTACTGCGGTCATCGTTACGTCAACGGGCCAAGTTGTGGGCTGTGTGGTGCGGTGAGGCGAGGCACAATTACTGAAGTACAGAAGTACTGAAGTACTGAATTACTGAATTACTGAAGTCATTCCGTACTTCCGTACTTCCGTACTTCCGTACTTCCGTAACTCCGTAATTCCGTCCTTCCGTCCTTCCGTACTTCCGTACTTCCGTAACTCCGTAATTCCGTAACTCCGTAATTCCGTAATTCCGTCCTTCCGTCCTTCCGTACTTCCGTAACTCCGTAATTCCGTAATTCCGTCCTTCCGTACTTCCGTAACTCCGTAATTCCGTCCTTCAGTAATTCCGTAATTTCGACTTATCAGCGTATAGCGCAGCCCGGTAGCGCGCCACTTTGGGGTAGTGGAGGTCGTGGGTTCGAATCCCGCTACGCTGACTGAGCACGCGCTTCGCGCGTGCGACTTGGCTGTGCCAAGGGACGCGGCTTCGCCGCGGGACATTGCCAAGGGACGCGGCTTCGCCGCGGGACATTGCCACGGGACGCGGCTTCGCCGCGGGACATTGCCACGGGACGCGGCTTCGCCGCGGGACATTGCCACGGGACGCGGCTTCGCCGCGGGACATTGCCACGGGACGCGGCTTCGCCGCGGGACATTGCCACGGG
>VEQR01000123.1 GCA_018883125.1 Candidatus Kapaibacterium sp. | reverse complement strand
AGATAATGAGAGTGACTTGGGGTATTATGGAGTAAGGATGTACGAACCGCTCTACGGCCGCTTCCTGAGTACCGATCCGCTGTGGTCAAAGTACCTGCCCCTGCAGCCGTATCAGTATGCGGGGAATGAGCCGGTGCAACACACGGACCCGAGCGGAATGGTGGTTGTGTTCGAGGGTAAAGAGTTCGAGGAGGCTCACAATAAGATCTATGAGGAGAAGGACTCAAAGGGCAACTATGTCAATGGCGACTATCGTGCACGCTATGATAAACTTCATGCATCAGACGTGAACTATGTCGTGAGGAACCATAGCATCGAGAACTCGAACCAAGTCAAGGGAGAGAGATCGGGATCTATCAGTACCGATGGCCAATCTGTGTTTGTCAATATCGATGTTGCCAAAGGCGGAACATTTGATACGGAAGGCACGCATGAACTCGTCCACGCCGAGCAGTTTGAGGATGGATATTTGTCCTTTGGTAGAAACTCTACAACTGAGAGCTGGATTCTGTTTGGCAATTCATTGGCACTTGAACATCAGGCATACCAAGGACAGTACACGAAACATCCGGAGTACGAAAAGGGCGGCTACGCATGGTTAGAGGCAACTTATGAGCTGCCCCCGACGTCAACGCGGAACATTGATGAGACCGCTACAGAGAGAAAGGTGTGGAGGACACCTTCTCGCTTCTGGATCTTTTATCCGGGTGAAACGAAGTGAACCGCAATCGCATATCTCTTGTTGCTGCTCTCGTGCTTCTCGCAATTGGCACCCCAATGATGGGACAGTCCGGTGTTCTTATGATGTCGATAAGCGACAGTCTCTACTATATCGATCTGAAGACCACAGAGTACCGTAAGATCAATGTTGAGCTTGATCAGCCCGGTGAATTGCCACCTGGTGGTTCCGACACCTCCGGAGCAATAAGCGGTGCTACAAAGTTCGAACTCGCACGCTGGCTATGGCTGCGTGACTCAACAGTGTATGTGCCGGTGATTACTCGTAAAGCCAATGCTGCCTATCGTGAGCGTATGGTCTATGCGGTTAACAAGGCGCAGATTGTCTCAGGTACGGTCACTTTAGGTGAGCCGCTGTATCCAGCACCTAGCGGTTTCTTTCCTGTTCAATATCGAGGATACGCATTGGTGCCATTCCGCTCGTCGGGCGACTCAGCTATGGATTGCCTGCTGACGCGAGGGGCTGATGTCGTTGACACGATTTACCGTGTGAAAGAGAGGAAGCGCGTCGATGATAAAGATGTTGTTCCCGAATACTCATGGCTGATACTGGACACGAATCTGCTGAACAATCGTATCGAGCGATATCGCGCACAGCGCAGTGAACCAAAGCCCAGCCGGCAGATCAATGACACTGTCGTGATCTATGACCGTGGTGCGAAAGCCCTTATTGTGGAAGAGAATGAGATTGCGATCGATACGATATACATACCTTTACAACAGCTCATGGTCGTCGAAAATGGTCATAACCGAATTAGGGCTCGCGTCTGCGTCAGCAACGTTTACAATAGGCATGTGGCGGTTACGCTGCGCATCTTTGAAATTGATCCCAAAGCAAGCAGTGACAATCGTAACGAGTCGACACAGGAGTATGGCTACCTCGTAGTGGTCGACCTAACAAACCCTTCTTGCTTTAGGGTCTATTCTACCTACTTGTCAGCGAACAGCCGCATTATCCTCATGCCGTGACAAACGCCATTACTCAGTTCCACTACCACTTCGGCCCCCTTCAAGAGCGCGAGCAGTTCTGCAATCAACCCCCAACCACGGCATGGCTCTGGCCTGTGGAGTACAACTCCTATGGACCGGCCCATACGCGCCTGATCATGCGTCCGACGGGAGCAGTTGAATACGTCCTGCACGATCACCTCGGCTCTGCGCGCATCACGCTCGACAACGCAGCACGCGTTGTTGAATCACGCTCCTACACGGCCTTCGGTGACGGACTCACCAGCACCGGCTCCGGCGCCCGCACATCGTACATCGGACGGGAACATGATAACGAAAGTGACCTTGGGTTTTATGGGGTCAGGTTGTACGAGCCCGAGTACGGGAGGTTCCTGAGCACGGACCCCTTATAGAGCGAATTTCCGCAGACGGCTACGTATGTGTATGCCGACAATGAGCCAATCACAAAAAAAGATCCGTCGGGTGCGATATGGGAAACGATCTGGGATGTTGCTAATGTCGTGGTCGATGCGGCACGTGTGGTGTATCATAGCGCCAAGGGTAACAAGGAAGCGGCCAAAGAGGCTGCTGTTGATTTGGCCTTTGACGCAGCGGCGACGATCGTCCCTGGACTACCGGCCGGAATCAATAAATTGCGCCATGCCGATGAGGTTGCAGGCTTAGCACGGGCAGGCAACAAAGTAGTCGATGCCGGGAGGGTGGCTGAGAAAGCAGTTGATCCTGGCAAGGGTAGAGATGTGTCGGGAGGTCAGGTAACTGGCCCTTCGGCTGAAGCTGAAAAGAGAGGTTTACCCAAAACATCTCCAAAGTTTCAAACGCCGACAAATGGCCCACAGCTTCCCCCCACAAACATTCCCGATGGTTGGCGCGTGCGACAAATGCCACCAACAAGTCAGTATCCTCACGGGTATTGGAGATTAGAAAAACCAATGGTGAATGGTGGGTGGCAGGCAATCAACCCCTCCACTATGAAGCCAGGTACTAGAAGTGAAACGCATGTGCCGCTTCCCGCAAAGGAGAAATAGAATCATGTATAAATGGCCCAAAGAGTTCGATTTCAAGGTTCTCGTTGGTAGTGTCGTAAACTCTGTCACCTACACTGTCAACTCGATAAGTCTAGTGATGAATGAAGATTGTGTTCTCACATCGGAGTATCGGATCGTTCATACCCATGAAGGTGTACAAGAAGTTGTGAACGTACCTGCCGGAAAGAACGGCCTATGCACGATTGTAGGCAAACGACTTACTAGTTGCAAGCTCAATAATGATCGAACGAGCCTAACGCTCTGTTTAGAAGACGGATCATGGGTAACATTTGACGGAGATGATGAGTCATACGAATGTTATCAGCTGAGTTTCAATGGGGTGGATGTCGTGATCTAGCATACTGTGCAATGTTAAATTGGCCACCAAGTTGTGGTTCATATCGCGCGGTCAGCATGTCATGTAACGTTGGAAGAGCGAGTAGTATATTACGTCTGTAGGGACACTAACCACGTTGTTGACCGTTCCTATGTGCGTACCTACTGTGGGGGAAATACGTGCCGCTGCAGCCGTATCAGTATGCGGGGAATGAGCCGGTGGGGAAGTACGATAACAATGGGAAACATATTGTTGGATTAAGGGCAGAGGATAAAGCCTATTTAGCAACTTCGATGAAGACACACTATGGCGTTGACGTTTCCTTCACAGAAAGAGCTGCTATGGTCATTTCATCTGAGCAGATGCAGCTGGCAAAACACTCAAATGACCCCGATTCTTACTCCCAACTTGTGAATATTAATGAGATGGCTCAGGACCAAACAAAGGTTCTCAATGTTGCAGCCATTTCAGGTACGAATGTCGAAAGAACAGGAATCGGTGTTGGTGGTGCGGATCAAGATGGTAATAGTGCAAGACACCTTGAGGTAGGAGTTGAAACGGGCCCGGGGGCCAGCGAGTTCTTTGTTAGTACTCCAGCGCGCCCCAATAACGCTTGGATTATTATCCGACCTGATATCACCAATTCAGAGACCTATAGTGCCGAGGGGAATCAAAAGACGAAAGAGTGCGGAACCTGTGTACTGGTTCACGCCCTGCTGGATCATGCAATGCAGTGGTTTCTCTCAGGCTCGTCAAACACTCGAATTGAAGGAGTGGCGAATCACAACACTGCACTCGTAAACAAGGCCGGCAGTGTACCGCGAGACGGAAAGGACCATACCAACGATGGGAGTCAAAAGTGAAAGACGGCACCGAACTGTCTATGACGACGTTGCTCGTCATGATGTGCTGTGGGCTGATTGCCGTTGGATGTAGTTCAGGTCGAATAGGAGTGGTGACGGTAATAGTAGATCGTTTGGATTCGACGGCTTTACTTGTGACCGCATGTTCGGGAAATTCTCAATCGACCGCTATCCCACAGTTCACACACAGCTCAATCGAGGAGTCTATCAATGTCGTCAACGGTGATACACTCCACATTCGCTTTCGCAACCCCCGAAACAGCGATAATGGTATCATCGCCAGAGGTAGTCCTCCTTTTGCCGCATATGAAGAAGGTGATAGGTGTGTCCTTTCCCGCGTCCTTAGGGATTCATGCATGACGATGGCACTTATTGATGGACCCAATTCCGACGTGCATTTTGTTAGCATGCGACTTCATGGCGTTGACAAACGCATCATGTTCGAAGTTGGAGTACCGCAGACAGTGTATCCTAAACCACTTCCCATCACTGAAGGATTCACCGGTGGTTTAGCCAAATAGTCATGCCCATGGGGTAGATTCCACCGCTTCCTTCGGTTTTCCCAAACGCGCGAGCAGCGTCAGCGTGGCAGATTGTTGTCACGTCAGTATGATGCGCTGGGGCGCATAACAATGATCAGTGAAGCCACGCTCGGTGATCTGCCCAAGGGAGAGCAGCCGGTGCTGCACATGGTCGACCCCGATACTCTGCATATTGGGATGCCGGCGGTGCACGGACCGTACGTCAATCACACGCATGTGCAGGCAAGTACGCAACCGATTCCGACTCTCTACAAGCCGCAGAACGCGTTCCTGCCGACGCAAGCGATGGTTACTCTCACTCCACCGTGTGCGGACCTTCTGGCCGAAGCAGCCTCCAATAGGTTCAATCGTATCCGCCCGAGCAACTACATGTTGCCTGTTAGGCCTGCGTGCTGAGGACGATCTTATGCGGCAGCAGGGTGTGGTAGCGAGCTGGCGCCGTGGAGTTGATGCGTAGCAGGACCGTGCGGAGCCAGTCGTAGGGGTTGACGCCGTTGGCATGGCACGTGGCAAAGAAC
>VEQR01000042.1 GCA_018883125.1 Candidatus Kapaibacterium sp. | reverse complement strand
GATGATGTGGAAGAACTTCCCTGAAGACGAGCGAAAGGGCTGACGATGCGCGTGTTTGCTTTGTGCCTATCAATCGTTGCCGCACTGTTTCTCATCTCCTGCGAAGAAGATGAAGGGGGCTCTGTGACCGATTTCAATGAGCAGGACATTATCGAAATGCGTCAGGCCAAGGATGAGGCGTTTCGCTCAAGCTCCACGAGCCCCTTGTCAGAAGCGAAGCTGGCTTCATTCAGTGGGCTGCGGTACTTCGATCCCGATCCGGATTATGTTGTTGAGGCAACCTACACAGCCAGCAGCGCGCCCGATACGATCGTCATGCAGACCTCAAGCAAGGAGCCGCGCCAAGCCGTACGTGCGGGGGTGTTCCGCTTCGAGATTCAGGGTCGAACGCTAAAACTCAATGCGTACACGTTTGCCGGTGGCGAGGGGACATCGTTTTTTGTTCCGTTCACGGACAAGACAACCGGAAACGAAACATACTACGCGGGCCGCTACCTGGACGTTCCAAAGGTTGACGGGAACGACTACGTTCTCGACTTCAATGTGGCGTACAACCCTTACTGCGCCTACAACGATCGGTATTCCTGTCCGCTTGTGCCGGCCGAGAACGATCTGCCGATTGCGATACGGGCGGGAGAGAAGAAGTGAGGGGGCTGCTTCTCGCAGCTCTGCTTGCGATTGTGATACCGTCGTGCCTCTTTGTGAAGGCACCGGATGAAAAGTTCGACGTGCAGAATGTTGCCCTGAGTCCGCAACCAGAGATTCCCATGAGTGATGACCTCGTACGGACGCGAGCCGGCGATCTGATTGCCCTGCTTCCGAAGTCCTGGGTCTTTCTCGATACGAAGAATGAGGCGTCGGCGGAGATCATCTCCGTTGCCGTCAACCCCGAGTACACTCTCTCCATGGTAGTGTCGGCCATTCCCGGTGCCGAAGCTTCGAAGGACGCCGCAGAATCCGATGGCCTGCTTAGTCTGGCACGCGCAACATTCCAGAAGCATGTCCGCAAGACCGGTGGGCAGGCTAAGCTGGTTGGCTCGTATCGTATTGCCCAGCTTGGTGCGCGGCGGTTTGCAGCCTTCGACTTCAGCACCAATGGTGGTAGCCTGCGCACCCGATGCGCTGTCTGCGTATCCTCCCTGGGTAACAGCTATGAATTGGCTCTTGCACCCCTTACCGTCACCGGCAAAGACGTTCCCGACCCACTCGAGCAGGAACGCGTGTTTCGCTCCATCCTTGCCACTGTTCAGTACTGATCATGGAACTCTCCCCCGAAACAGAATCCGTCATCACCTTCCTGAACGAGTCGGTTGAAGGGGGCCTGCGCAAGCGCAACGATGTTGCCATCATTCTTGAGCTTGCCATGCGAGCCGACAATGCGGAAACATTCAACGCAATCACTCTCACCGGTACCGGCGCGTGGAAGGTGTACGGTACCCTGCGCCGCGTTCGCCCAGGCGATGAAGGATACCGACTCCTCGAAGAAGAGTTTGCCCGCCAGCTTAACGCCCTGCGCGAAAACATCGCCCTGCTCATGCCCGACGCCACCGATGAAACGCTCCGTCGCTTCGATGACGTCTACTTTGGGATGTCCCAAGGCGTGATGCGCAACCTGGTTGATCTCTCGCATGATCTTGCGAAGATTAAGGATCTGCAGAGGTAGGTGAAGCAGGCAGGATGATTTTCAGACCAGCACAGATCGACACGAAGACCCACATTGCGAAGTACTTTTAGGTAGTACTGCCGTTCCAAGGATCTATCACAACAATTCCTGCATTTCGAAACGGCGTACTGTCTCGCGTCACGACAGCACAACTCGATGCAAGTGCGATCGCCGCAATGTAGGCGTCCGGTATGGACAGTGTTCTCCCACGTCTGCGAGCATCGGCACACATTCGTCCGTAGTATTCTGCAGATACATGAGTGAAGGGTAAAACCCGACCATCGAATAGTTCTGTCACGCTGTAGAGAAGCTGCCGCAGTCGATTACGCCGACGTCCATCTTCCAATGCTTCAACGCCATAGCTCAACTCAGCTACCGTGACCGATGTCAGGTAGAGGGTCTCGATTGCTTGAGCATTGAGCCATTCCTTGACTGAATCATTGAAAGTTGGCTTCATGAACTCAGCAATGACATTTGTGTCGAGTATCAGCATCCCACCACCTATAACCTTGGTGGCTGATGGGGCTTCGATGAACGAATCTCGTTGATCTTCTCTTCGAGTGCTTCAGCATCAGCTTTTGTCACTCCGGCATTTCTGCGGAGCTCCCAAAGCTCGTTGCCAACCAGTACACGCTGCTTTGGCAAGGAATGTTCTTCAAGAATCGCACGCACTTCAGCCTCCATACTTCGTTTGTGAATAGCAGCCAGTGACTTCAAGGCCCGATACACCTCATCGGGCACATTTCTAATAGTGAGAGTAGCCATGCTGTCAGAATCCAGATATTGCTAGCACGACGAACATAGCGATGTTTTCGCCGCCAACTACTCTTCCTTCGAAAAGATCTTGCGTGCATACTTAATGGCGCGTTCATGGCGCTTCCGCATGCATTCCGGGGTGACGCCGTCGGTGCGGGCGAGTTCGTCGAGAGTTTTTCCGTCGAGGTAGTGGCGGCGGAGTATGTCAGCGTAGTGGCACGGCAGCGCCTCGAGCACAGTATGTGCATCCACCTGGGCTTCGACGCCCCGTGAAGAGATCGGTGGTGGACTAAGCTCTTTGAGGTCGTCCCATCCGTTCGGCAGGCAATAGGACGGATGTACGTGACGCCGTCGGTACTCGATTTGACGGATGAGCATCCGGTGCGCAACTACGGTCGAATAGGCCTGCGCGTTGCGAGGGGGCTCACGCAGGACGCTTACTTCCCACGTTGCCGCGATGGCTGATTGAACGGCATCCTGGACCTCTTCAACGTCAACATAGGTATAGCGACGTGTGAGGTAACGATACAATTCGGTACGATCGATATCCATGACAATTCCTCTATGCTGCTGTGCGCAACGTAGAGAGACATGACATCTGTATCAATCAGCGGTTAGCGGCAGGGGGCTTTGCGTATGTGAACGCTGAATTCCACCAGATGAAGAATCGGCATTCAAGCCAGTACGATCCAACCGCAGGGCAATCACCCAACGCTCTGTTTGGCAGTTCGGCTCCTTGAGCCGTAACCCCCATAGTACGCGATATAGAGAAAACAGGCAGCTGGAATGAAGTACGATGCTCGGAGTCCACCGGAGCTGTCGGCAATGATTCCCTGTAGTTGCGGAACCACAGCACCGCCGAGAATGGCAGCAACCAGCCAGCTGGAAGCGCGATTGGTCATCACTCCGAGATCCTTGATCGCTAGGGTAAAGATGATTGGAAACATGATGCTGTTCTGCAACCCACAGGCAACAAGGAGAAGTCCGGCCGTTATACCGCTCGTCATTGTCGAACTGAACGTAAGTCCCACGTTCACAAGCGATACTATCGTAAGTAGTACACCAGGCCGCACATGTGAAAGAAGGAATGTCCCGGCAAATCGGCCGATCATTGCGCCACTCCAATACATGGTCACATATTGGGCAGCCCCCTGCTCAGAGATTCCAGGTATACACTCCTGAAAGTAATTCACCATAAACGAGCCGATGCCAACCTCAGCCCCCACGTAGCAAAAGACGCCAACAACGCCTTTCAACAGATGGGGCACCTTGAGAGGATCGCGCAGCTTGACGCTCTTTTCGTCATCTCCTTCAACGTCGACGATTTTGGGCAGGTGAAGCTTGGCCACGATGAACGAAAGAACGACCAGCATCGACGTCAGCACGATGTACGGCACCTGAACAGCGGCAGCCTGAGCAGTCTTGTATGAAGCTGCCGCTCCAGGGGTGAGCAGCGCGATCTGTTCTCGGCTCAGCATAGAAGCTCCGAGAATCAGGATGGACCCAAGAAGCGGGGCAAGTGCTGTACCAACCGAATTGAATGCCTGAGAAAGCACTAATCTGGCCGAACTGCGATGCGGCGGTCCAAGTACAGCAACGTACGGGTTCATTGCCGTCTGCAGCAATGCAAAACCTGACGCTAGCGTGAAAAGTCCGACGAGAAACATCGGGTACGACTGCAGGTTCGAAGCCGGATAAAAGAGTGCCGTTCCAAACGCCGATACAGCCAGGCCAACAACAATCGAGCGTTGATAGCCAAGACGAGAAATCACCACCGAGGATGGGAAGGCGATCACGAAATACGCCGTGAAAAAGCAGAACTGAATGAGTGCCGCCTGTGTGTACGAGAGATCGAACACACTCTTCATGTGCGGCACGAGAATGTCGTTCAGAACGGTGATGAATCCGATCATGAAAAACAGCACTCCCATGGCCGCAAACGGACCTCGGTGTTGTTGATTCGTCATTGTGTGCCCCCCATGAAACGATAACTGCAAAGCTAGTCCGTCGTATGCTCACATTGTTCCTTGAGCACGCCGTAATTTCGACCACTTTTCACTTCAGAGACGCCCCATGTTTTTTCAGCAGATCTATGAAACCGGCCTGGCACATGCTTCCTATATGGTGGGCTGCCAGAAGACGGGCGAGTGCCTGGTTATCGACGCTAAACGCGACGTAGATACCTATCGTGAGATCGCCAAGCGCGAGGGTCTGCGAATCACTCACCTGGCAGAGACACACATCCATGCCGACTTTCTCAGCGGTACTCGGGAGTTAGCAGCACTGACCGATGCACCAATGTACCTCAGTGATGAAGGGGGCCCGGAGTGGCAATATGAATTCCCCCATCACGGCGTGCGTGATGGCGACGTGTTCATGGTCGGCAACATCAAGATCCAAGTAATGCACACGCCGGGCCACACCCCAGAACACATCTGCTTTCTGGCCACGGACACACCGGCCATTGCCGATCAGCCGATCATGATCTTCACTGGCGACTTTGTTTTCGTCGGAGATGTTGGACGCCCGGACCTGCTGGAAAAGGCCGCCGGCTATCGCGGAACAATGGAAGTCGGCGCCCGCCAAATGTGGCAGTCTCTCAAGCGCTTCAGGGCTCTGCCGGATCATATCCAAGTTCACCCCGCGCACGGAGCCGGCTCGGCCTGCGGCAAGGCCCTCGGGGCTATTCCGTCGTCGACGGTAGGCTATGAAAAGCTTGTCAACTGGGCTCTGCGACATACCGACGAACAGGCCTTCATCGACGAGCTCCTCTCGGGTCAGCCGGAGCCCCCTCGCTACTTCGCCATGATGAAGAAGCTCAACAAGATTCCACGTCCATTACTGCCCGAGGTACCGGCTTTCCCGGTTCTGTCTCTTGATCAGCTCAGTTCGGCCGTTGAGAACCGGGAAATGATCATTGACACCCGCTCCAAGGTCTCTTTTGCCGGCGGACATCTGCCGGGGTCGATCAACATCCAGAATAACAAGTCGTTCTCCACATGGGCTGGCTGGATGGTACCCTATGACGCCCCCTTCACGATCATCGCCCACGAGGAACAGCTTGACGAGATCACGCGCAAGCTGATGCGTATCGGGCTCGACAACATCGCCGGTACGTATCCGAATGTGACGGACTGGCAGGGGGCTGGGCATGACCTTGCCGAACTGCCTCAGATGCACCTTGATGAACTCCAGAACGCGGTCAATGATGCGTCGGTGACGGTGATCGACGTGCGGGCGCATTCGGAGCACATTGCCGGACATATCCCCGGCGCTCGTCACATCCATGGTGGTTACCTTCGCAACCATCTGGCCGATGTTCCTCGCGATACACCGGTCGTTATTGCTTGTCAGGGCGGAGACCGTTCAAGCATCGCCTCAAGCTATCTGATGCGCGAAGGTTTCACCAATATCCGCAACTTTCCACAGGGCTTTGGTGGCTGGAAGTCCTCTGGTGCACCCGTTGAACAAGGAGAATCCGCATGATTAACGAAATCCTTCCCGATGATCTCAAGGCTCGCTTAGCGTCCAACGAAAACGTCGTGCTTCTCGACGTGCGTCAGCCCGAAGAACATGCCGAAAAGAGCATTCCAAACTCAATACTCATCCCGCTCGGGGAGCTACCGATGCGCATGAGCGAGCTTGATGCGTTCAAGGACAAGGAGCTGATCGTCTATTGCCGTTCCGGCAATCGCAGTGGTCAGGCATGCATGTTCCTGCAGATGCAGGGCTTTGCCAACCCCGTGAATCTTCGCGGTGGCATGTTGGCCTGGTAGTATTCCTCAATGATCCTCTTGTCGATCATCGCCGTGGTCATCGGCGTGTCACTTGGCCTGATCGGCGCCGGCGGGGCAATCGTTGCGGTGCCGGCCTTGGTCTATATCGGTGGTATAGACCCGCGACTCGCCAGCGGCTACGCGCTGTTCATGGTGGCTGTGGCATCGGCCATTGTGAGCATCGAGCATCTGCGTCAACGTCGCGTGGACATTCCGTCGGTGCTGGCCTTTGGTAGCACAACCATTTTCTCGATCCTTCTGGTTCGACGCTTCATCGCTCCGCTCGTGCCGCCAACACCACAGATGCTGGCATTCTCCGCCGTGCTGCTCTTTGCCGCTGTCCGCATGCTGCGTCCCGGCAAGCCCCCTGACACACGGCATCAGCGGCCGAATTACCTGGCGGGGTACGGACTGATCATCGGAACGATCAGTGGAATTCTTGGTGTTGGAGGGGGCTTCCTGATGACGCCGGCACTTGTGCTCTGGGCCGGACTCGATATGAAGCGTGCCGTGGCAACGTCACTGGTTCTCATCTCCGTCAACTCCGCCATCGGCGTAGCAGCTGACGTCTGGGGTGGCGTCGTATATGACTGGCCGCTTGTGCTTACCTTCACTGGACTCAGCACACTCGGCATCATCAGTGGCATGATCGCATCGCGCAGAATCGATGGCACAATCCTCCGACAAGGCTTTGGATGGGCTGTGCTAGCCATTGGTGTGGCTGTGCTGATAAAGGAATTGGTGGTGATGCTGTAGGGGCGAGACGCAGTCTCGCCCCTTAATCCCTTTCAACGGGCGAGACCGCGTCTCGCCCCTACATGTCTCGCCCCTACACCCTTTCAACGGGCGAGACCGCGTCTCGCCCCTACATGTCTCGCCCCTACACCCTTTCAACGGGCGAGACCGCGTCTCGCCCCTACACGTCTCGCCCCTACACCCTTTCAACGGGCGAGACTGCGTCTCGCCCCTACATGTCTCGCCCCTTAATCCCTTTCAACGGGCGAGACTGCGTCTCGCCCCTACATGTCTCGCCCCTTAATCCCTTTCAACGGGCGAGACTGCGTCTCGCCCCTACATGTCTCGCACCTACACCCTTTCATTCAACGGGCGAGACTGCGTCTCGCCCCTACATGTCTCGCCCCTTAATCCCTTTCAACGGGCGAGACTGCGTCTCGCCCCTACATGTCTCGCCCCTTAATCCCTTTCAACGGGCGAGACCGCGTCTCGCCCCTACATGTCTCGCCCCTTAATCCCTCGACTTCTTGCGGAAGACAAAGCTGATCGGTACACCCTCGAAGTCGTGAATCTGCCGCAGCTGACGTTCGATGAAGCGCTTGTAGGAGTCGGGGAGCAATTCCGGGAAGTTCAGGAAGAAGGCGAACAACGGTGGCTCTGTCCCGACCTGCGTTACGTAGTTGATGCGGAGGTCTCGTCCACGAACACTTGGAGGGGGCGTGCGCTCCAGCATGGCTATGAGTTCTTCGTTGATCGCATGTGTTGGAATCCGAACAATTCTCCGTGCCTGGATCTGTTTAGCCATCTCGATCAGCTTGGTGATGCGCTGCTTTGTTACAGCTGATATTGTAACGATCGGTACGTAATCCAGCGTACGCAGTTCTTCGCGGATCTTCTGCATGAACAGATCTGCCGTCTTCGTATCCTTTTCGATAAGGTCCCACTTATTCAGGGCAATGATGATGCCCTTGCGCGCCCGCTCCACTTCATTGATGATACGCTTGTCCTGAGCTTCGAGCCCCTGAACAGCGTCGACAACCACCACTGCTACATCGCAACGGTCGATGGCACGCGAGGTGCGCATTGTGCTGTAAAGCTCAACGCTCTCCTTGATCTGGCTGCGTCGGCGAAGTCCAGCTGTGTCGATCAGCACCACCTGCTCGCCGTAGTACGTCAGCACGCTGTCGATGGCGTCGCGCGTGGTACCTGCAACTGGCGTCACCACCATGCGGTCCTTCCCAAGCAAGGCATTCGTCAGCGAGCTCTTTCCAACATTCGGACGTCCAACAATGGCGATCTTAAGGCGTGTGTCGTCCTGCTCAGCCCCTTTATCGAGGTGCTCGGTAACGGCATCGAGGAAGTCGCCGGTACTGCGTCCGTTGAGAGCTGATATCGGATACGGATCGCCCAGCCCAAGCGCATAAAACTCGGCTGAGTTCATATCGGAAACGGCATTGTCGCATTTGTTCACCACAACAACAACCGGCTTTTTCGATGACCGCAGCATCGAAGCAATGGTCTCATCTATAGGCGTGATGCCATCCCGCCCATCTACAGCGAAGATGATAACGTCTGCTTCTTCCATGGCAAGCATCGCCTGCTCACGGATGGCCTTCTCAAATACGTCGTCACTCTGCGGTACAATACCGCCAGTGTCAACAATATCGAAGTGCTTCCCTGCCCACTCCGCCCGCGCATAAAGTCGGTCACGCGTCACCCCGGGCTCGCCCTCCACAATGGCGTGCCGCTCCTCAATGATGCGATTAAACAACGTGGACTTGCCGACATTTGGTCGACCGACGATAGCTACGAGACCCATAACTGGCAAGTTACGGAAGTCGAATAGCGGAATCACTGAATTACGAGAATTACGAGAATTACGAGAATTACGAGAATTACGAGAATTACGAGAATTACGAGAATTACGGAAGTACTGAATTACTGAATTACGGAATTACGGAAGGACGGAAGGACGGAGTGACGGAGGTACGGAAGTACGCAAGGACCGAAGTACGGAATTACTGAAGTACGGAAGTACGGAGTGACGGAAGTAATTCAGTAATTCAGTACTTCCGTAATTCCGTAATTCAGTAATTCAGTAATTCAGTAATTCAGTAATTCAGTAATTCCGTACTTCCGTACTTCAGTACTTCAGTACTTCAGTAATTCCGTAATTCCGTAATTCCGTACTTCCGTACTTCCGTAATTCCGTACTTCCGTACTTCAGTACTTCAGTACTTCAGTAACTCCGTAACTATCCTATCCGTCGTCACGCCTTCTGCTTCGGCAGAGAAATTGGTGACGATGCGGTGGCGAAGGACGCTGTGAGCAACGGCATTAACGTCTTCGATGCCGGGAGTGAATCGACCATTGAGAGCGGCACGACTCTTAGCTCCGAGCACAAGATACTGAGAGGCCCGTGGGCCGGCTCCATAGCTGATAAAGTCCTTTACGACCTTAGCTGTCGTATCGGCAGGACGTGTTGAGCGGACAAGTTTCACAGCATGCTCTACGACGTTATCCGCAACAGGAACGCGGCGCACAAGGTCCTGGTATGTGACGATGTCGGCGGCACTCATGACTGTGTTGACCTTAGCAGCACTGCCACCGGTGGTAGAGCGAACAACGTCCACCTCTTCCTGGTAGGATGGGTAGTCGAGACGCAGATTGAACATGAACCGGTCGAGCTGTGCTTCCGGCAGAGGATAGGTTCCTTCCTGCTCGATCGGGTTCTGCGTTGCCAGAACAAAGAACGGCTCTGCAAGCCGATATGTCGTGCCTGATGCTGTAACACTATGCTCCTGCATCGCCTCCAGCAAGGCAGCCTGCGTCTTCGGCGGCGTCCGGTTGATCTCGTCGGCAAGCACCATGTTGGCGAACACCGGCCCCTTTACAAATCGGAACGTTTTCTGCCCCGTCGAAAGATTGTCTTCGATCACTTCCGTTCCCGTGATGTCGCCCGGCATAAGGTCGGGTGTGAACTGTACCCGAGAGAACGACAGATCCAGAGAGTCAGCAAGCGTACGGATCAGCAGCGTCTTGGCCAGGCCCGGCACTCCAACGAGAAGGCAGTGACCGCGGGCAAAGAGCGACACGAGAAGCTGATCGACAACATCGTGCTGACCGACGATGACCTTTGCGATCTCTTTCTTGACAGAGGTGATATTCTCGGCAAGTTTTCCGACAAGGGCGGTATCTGACATGGGGGTAGGGGGCTTTCAGTACTGAAGAGTGGGTGCCGTCTTCGCAACGGCATGGGTCACGAGGTGAATAAGTCGATCGATCTCGGCTTCTGTTGTATGGCGTCCAAACGAAAAACGCACCGTTGCATTGGCCTGCTCTGGCGTCCGCCCCATAGAGATTAGAACCGATGACGGCATGGGCTTGGTGGATGAGCATGCGCTACCCTTGCTGCAGGCAACCTCGGGAATACCTCCCAGGAGAACCTCTGCCGGTAGCTCGCCGAACGTTACACTACTGATGGTGGAGACACGCGGCGCGTTCTGACAGTTAACAGAAACATTCGGCAACTGCAACAGCGACGCTTCGAATCTCTGGCGCATCGCGGAGATCTTCTCGGCTTCCGCTTCCATGTTCTCATGAGCAAGCTTCCCGGCCGTGGCAAGCCCAACGATTCCCGAAACATTGTGCGTGCCGCTTCGAACTCCACCTTCCTGCCCGCCCCCTATCATAAGCGGACGAAGGAGGGGTCCCAGTGATCGTCGCACAAAGAGCGCACCGATGCCCTTTGGCCCGTAGATCTTATGTCCTGAGAAAGCCATCAGGTCGATTCCCATCGCATGTACGTCGATGCGAACCTTCCCATAGGCCTGGGTTGCGTCGGTCATAAACAGCGCACCATGCCCGTGTGCAAGGGCAGATAGCGACGCCACATCCTGAAGTACACCGGTCTCGTTGTTCACGAGCATCACCGACACCAGTAGAACGTTGTCGTCGATGAGGCGCTCGGCCTCTTGCATCACCACGCGGCCGTCTGCATCAACAGGCAACCACCGGATTTCGAAACCATCTTCGGCACAACGCGCAACGGCATCGCGAACAGCAACATGCTCGGACTTTACGCTCACGACAACACGGCGCTGGCCACCCGCGCGCACATGTGCGGTGGCACACCCCTGAATGGCGGTGTTAATAGACTCGGTTGCCCCTGATGTGAAAACGATCTCGTCGAATTGTCCGCCGATGTGGCGCGCTACATCCATCCGAGAGGACATCACGGCAGCCTGGGCCTGCATGCCCCCTGAATGAGAGCTCGCCGCATTGTAGAACACATTTGTGAGATACGGCATCATTGCCTCCAGCACCCGAGTGTCAAGGGGCGTTGTGGCGGCGTAATCGGCATACAGGAGATTCATGGGCTACGAAAATACGAGGCCATACAGGATGGTGGACAGCAGAGCTGCAACCATCGGGATCCAGACCATCCTCAAAAGATCGGGTACCGCTGCCTGCGTGAGTGAACTCGTAAAGTGCATCACCGCCGAAACGGGCGACATTGTTCGCCCGATACTTGCTCCGATAGCACCGAAAACGCCAAGCATGATTGCGTGTCCGAGACTGCTTGAGAGAGATAGCGACGGCAGAACGGCCTGCGAGAAAGCAACGCTGGGGGCCGTCCCCGAACCGCTGATCACGGCAAGGATCCACGTTAGCACCGGGCTCAGAACAGTTGCCAGGTCCGGGCTCCCCGAAAGCAGGCCCGTGAACTGACGAATCGCTCCAACGGCCTCGAGTCCGGCAAGGAAGCACGTTGCCGCAACGATCACCGAGATAACATTCGTGAACGCATACCCCATGCCGGAGAAGAACTCAACCGTGATGGCGCTCGAATGACGTCCGAACGACCGCCAATTGGACGTCGTTACGAGCATCACCAACGCCGTGCAGATGATCATGATGGCGCTCACGGCTATCCCGTTCGGCCATATCTGTTGGACGGCCGGAACAAGGTTCAATCGGGGCTGCAGAAGAAACAGCAGGAGCACTGGCAAAGGGGCCAACAATGCACGGAGAAAACTGGCTGGCCTTTCAGCAACGCCATCAGTGTCTTCTTTGACACCGGACGCGTGATGCCCACCTCGATGAACGAGGATCATCAAGGCAATAATCGCAATCACGGCAGCAAGTAGCGTGGGCACCACGGCAGCGTCGATCACGCTTGCAACAGGAACCCCCGTAGCCCCCTTCACCGCAACAATATCGGGCTCTCCGGGGTTAAAGAGGTTGCCGCCAACGCTGCATCCGATGAGCACCGTTGCTCCGGCGGCAACGGGACTGTATCCCGCTGCGATCATCAGCGGCACAAGGATCGGACCGACAGCGGCGGCCGCAGCAGTTTGGCTCGTGATAGCCATGTTGGTAACAAAGCCAATCGCAACACCGCCCGGCACAAGCGTCCAGGATATCCTTCTCAAGGGGCGCACCAGAATGTGCACCATGTCGGTATCGCAGCCAGTGAAGCGCAGGACGTAGGCATAGCCCATTGCCGAGCAGATCGGACCGATGATATCCCCTCTGCTCATCACGCTCTGAAAGGCATCAAGGATCTTCGTCGGCGTGCCCATCAGTGCAGCAAGGAGAGCACCTGCAACGATCAGGACCAGGCGTACATCAACGCGGCGAATGATCAGAGCGATGGCACTGATGATGACAACGATGGTGCCGATCTGGATCATCACTCTCCTAGTATCCCGCTGCGTCCCACGTGCGCACACTACCGGCAAAGGCAGCTATGGCAGGTTCAATGACCGAGGCAACACCGCCGGCACCGATGACCCAGGTATTTCGAACGTAAATATGCTTTTGAACCCTGAGCAGGTCCTCCGAGGTGAGCTGTTGAATCTTCTGAATGTATCGTTCAAAATGGTCATGCGGCAGGTCATGCAGAAGCATCGTGTAGAGCAGATACGCCGTCTGCTGCGGTGTTTCGCATGAGCGCGCAAATGACCCCAGAATGTACTGACGAGCATTTTCCAATTCTTCTTCCGGTATCGGCTCGGAACCTATGCGATCAACCTCTGCCGCGATCGTCGCGATGGTATCAGCCGTAAACTCATTGCCCACACTCGTACTGATGGTGATTGACGATTCGAGCAGTCTTGAGTGAGAGGAGGCATACGCCCCGTAGGTGTAGCCCTTTTCCTCGCGCAGGATCGTGAACAACCGAGCCAGTGTGTACCCGCCGAACACCGTCGAAATAAGCTGTGCGGCGGCATAGTCGGGATGCTTCATCGGCACCGATGGAATGATGATGCGAAATGCCGTTTGCACTGCCTCGCTGTTATCCGCAATAACGCCCAGGTTGGAGCCGTGGGTTGGAACTGGCAATGCCCGTGCAGGCTCGCTAGGTGGAAGGGGGCTAAAGCAGCGCTCCAGAACAGACATCACCTGCTCCTTGCTGACGGGTCCGGCAACGATGATGCTTCGTTGTGCATGCAGGATCTGCTGGTGAACCAGCCGCAGGTGATCCGTTGTGATGGTAGCCAGTGACGCCGGCGTGCCGTCCTTTGCCCGGGCATAGGGATGACTTCCGAAAGCCCCCTGACCGGCGGCACGGGCCGCAAGCCAGTCAACATCCTTGCGATCGATCAACATGTCGGCAAGTGCTCGCGAGCGCAGCTTCTCCAACTCCTCGGCATCAAACCGCGGCGTAAGTATGCAGTCGGCCATGAACTGGGCCACGTCTTCAAACCATTCACCGAGACCGGTGACCTGAAGCGAACTGGAGTCGTGATTCGACGTAGCACGCAGCCAGCAGCCCCGTCGCTCGACCTCTTCGGCAAATGCCGTGGCGTCAAGAGCTGCAGTGCCAAGGGTCAGCATCTGCATCGTCATCGACGTGTCGCCACCGATCACGTCCTGCGTGGACCCGTATGACAAGGCCAACGTGATGGTGAGGATGTCCTTGTTCGCCGCGGGGACGATGTAGACAGACGTTCCATTTGAGAGTTTGCCATGTTCGACCGGCGGCATACGGAACGATAATGGAACACGAGATAACGATGGGGCTGAATGCATTTGATAAATTTACGGTAATGAATCCATCACATGTCACGATTACGGGCGCTTCCTCTGGTATTGGACGCGCCTGTGCCGAAGCGTTTGCCGAGCGCGGGGCCAACCTTGCGCTTTGGGCACGCCGCCAAGACCGACTCGACGAGGTGGCCGAGCAGCTTGTCTCCCGCCATGGCATCAACGTCCACTGCGCGGCGGTTGACGTCCGTGATCGCGATGCCGTTGCACGCGCCGCAGAGGCCATGCCAGCCCCTTTCCGCGCACCTGATGTACTGGTGAATAATGCCGGACTCTCGCGTGGGCTGAATCCGCTCCAGGATGGTGTGGTTCAGGATTGGGAAGAGATGATCGACACGAACATCAAAGGTCTGCTCTACGTCACCCGAACCATTCTTCCGCACATGATCAATCGGGGAACCGGGCTTGTGGTGAACATAGCGTCGATCGCCGGAATTCAGCCCTATCGCGGTGGCAATGTGTATGGGGCTACGAAGGCCGCCGTAAAGATGCTCTCCGATTCCCTGCAGATCGACGTTAACGGCACCGGTGTTCGCGTTTGCAATATCGATCCGGGACTCGTAGAAACGGAGTTTTCGGAGGTGCGCTTCCATGGAGACACTGAGCGAGCTTCCGGCGTCTACAAGGGTTACCAACCGCTTACCGGCAGAGATATCGCCGACTGTGTTGTGTTTGCTGCAACACGTCCGCAGCATGTGAGTATTCAGGACATTCTTATCACGCCGACAGCGCAGGCCAGCGTCAACCTCGTTGACAAGAAGCTATAGAGCACCCAGTGGAAACAGTCCGGTATACGATCGAGGGCCAAGTCCAAGGCGTTGGCTACCGCCGCTATGCGCTACATCATGCGCACCGGCTCTACCTTCATGGCTTTGTAACGAACCTTGAGGACGGAGCTGTGGAGTGCCTTGCACAGGGAACCGTTGAGGCCCTGACGGAGTTTGAGATGATTCTTCGGCAGGGGCCGCAGCATGCAACCGTCACCTCCGTGAATTGCGAAGAGCTGCCCAATCATCGGCTCTATCACACATTCCGCATTTTGTAACGTTTAATCCTCACCAATCGTATGATCCTTGATTCATCCTCCGTTGTCGTTGTCACCGGTGCATCGTCCGGACTTGGCGCCGCCCTGGCAACAGACTGTGCACGCCGCGGCTGCACCGTTGTTCTTGTTGCGCGCCGGGCCGACAGACTCGCCCAGGTTGCCGAAGCCGTGACAAATGCCGGCGGTACTGCCGTGAGTATCACGGCTGATGTATCTCAGGAGTCCGAGTGCGACCGAGTGATTCGCGAAGTGGTTGGTGCGTTCGGACGCATCGACGCACTCATCAACAATGCCGGACGTGGCAACATGAACAGCATTGAGGATACTCCAACCGAACAGTGGCGCTCGATGTTTGCTGTTAACGTCGACTCGATCTTCTGGCTTACAGCAAAGGCTCTGCCGCACATGCGCTCGCGCAATAGCGGCAGTATTGTTGCCATCTCCAGTGTGGCCGGACGCTATGGTCACCCCTTCAACGCTGCCTACGTGGCGGCCAAGCATGCCGTTGTGGGATTTATCGCCGCACTGCGCACCGAACTCGTTGGAACATCGATCAACGCCACCGTTGTCTGTCCTGCGGGCATCATTACCGAGTGGGCCGACGCAACGGAAGGGGGCTCCATTGGTGCGTTGTACGGAGCTGCCATCCCACGCTCACGAACCATCGCCCGTGAGAGCGGACTCAGCACAGCCCCCTTATCACGAATGATGACGGCTGAGGAATGTTCGGCAATCATCATCGACGCTATTCTTGCCGGACGTACCGACGATGTGTTTACACACTCTGGTACGAAGGACATCGCGGTGCAGACACTGCAGGACAGGTGTGCGCAGGAAGATCGATTCGAGTCGCTCTGGCGCGCAATGCGCGAAGCCTACGAATCACAGCGACAATCAGGATGATTCTTTGAACCGATGAAGTCTCTGGCATTATCTGCACTCTTCTGCCTGACCTGGCTTCAAGCTCATGCACAGAACGAGCGAATAGCTCTTGTGCTGACGGGTGGGGGCGCACGTGGTCTTTCACAGATCGGCGTTCTGAAGGTACTCGAACGTGCGGGAATCCGACCGGACATCATTGTCGGCTGCTCATTCGGGAGCGTTGTTGGCGCCCTGTATGCATCTGGCCATACCCCCAGTGAGATCGACAGCATCATGCGCAGTATCGATTGGGATGACGTTATCTCTCTGCGCTCAAACTCCGAGCGGGAGTTCATGTTTCTCTCGCAGAAACAGGAAAGCGATCAGAATCTTCTGAAACTCCAATTCGACAACTTCTCACTCGTCCCTCCCACGGCAATCGGTGGAAGTACGCGGTTCTCGCTGCTGCTTCAGCACACGCTCTGGAAGACACCCTTCGGACATGTAACGAACTTTGATGATCTGCACATTCCGCTTCGAGTGGTTGCCACCAACCTTGCAACTGGACGTCCGGTTGTGCTGGACCATGGCAACCTTGCACTTGCGGTTCGGTCCAGCGCAACCTTTCCGCTGAGATATTCACCGGTGCGATGGGGCGTGGACAGTATCCTGGTGGATGGTGGACTTGTTGCGAACATACCAACGGACATTGCCCGCAGACTTGGCGCTACGAAGGTCATCGTCGTGAATACAGTAAGCCCCTTGGAAAAGCCGGAAGCACTGACAACCGCGCTCTCCATTGCCGACCAGGCTCTGATGTCATCCATGAAACTGCAGGATTCCGCCCGACTGGCTAGTGCTGATGTAGTCATCATGCCGGACTTGGGAAATCGCTCAACCTTCGACTTCGACGCGGCAGACTCGCTCGTCGTGATCGGTGAACGCGCAGCAATGCAGCAGTTCGATGCCCTCGCGTCATTAGCCCGCCTGCGCCGTGTTACAGCAGGAGCGCAGGAACGTGCCATCAGTCTTCGATTCCATGTCGTCGATGATGATACCGCACTTGCCAACGGATTGCAGTCAGGCATTCCATCAATTACTTCCTCAGATACCCACGATGCGGTCATTCGAGATCTTCGCTTGCGCGTGCAGCGCGAGCTACGGCGCATGGGTTACGAGTTCGGACACGTCCGCAGCATCAACAAGGATGGCAGGGGGCTTGTCGTTACCGTTGATCCCGGCACACAGGTCCGAACAACCATCACTCATGATGACCGCGTGAACATCAGCGATGTGCGGCGGGAATTGGTGTACGCAGACACGGATACTCTTGTGATGGAGAAGCTTGTTCGCACGTGGCAGAATCTTCATGCGAGCGACGTCCTGACAGACGTCGATGTCCGTGCCGAGCCACTGACCGACCGAGGTATGAATGTATCCATTGCATCTCGAGGTCAGGGCAATCAATCGGTTGGCATAGGTCTTCGCATCGACAACGAGCGCTACACACAGGGTTCCTTGCAGCTGACGCAGGAGAGTTTCTTTGTTCCCGGACTCCGCCTCATCGCCCGCGGATCGATCAGCGAGCGCATCGGATCGTTTGCAATGGCCCTGGAAATGCCTCGCATTGCGGGCTCTCTCTGGACAACAACCCTGAGGGCATACACCAGTTTTCGAAATGTGTGGATCTATGCAAACCGAGAGAACCGTCAGCCCACCTCTCCATTCCCTCTGCGCGTTAACGAGTTTTCTGAGGACCGTCACGGGGCTCGTCTCAGTGCCGGACGTCAGCTGGAGCGCAACGGCGTGGTTCTTGCAGAGCTTCGCTACGAGAACCTGCGCTATCGTGAGATCGATGCCACAGCACGCACGCGCTTCCAGACGATTGGCACCGTGCGCGGTATTGCCCGATGGGATGACCGCGACCGCGTGGCCTTTGCCACAAAGGGGCGCACGATCGATCTCTTCGCCGAGACATCCGTGCTGCCTCTCTCGGACGGGATATCATTCACAAAGCTCTCGGCTGCCGTATCCTCGATCTTCCATTGGGGCTGGTTCACGGTAACGCCTTCGGCCATGATCGGTGCGGCGGACCGCACCCTGCCCCCTGCCGAGCTCTTTTCACTCGGCGGACAAGACATGCTTTTCGGCATGCGAGAGGATCAGATCCGCGGACGCCAGATCGTGGTCGGCAACATGGACTTCCGCGCAAAGTTGCCGTTCAAGATTTTCTTCGACACGTACCTCTCGCTCCGGTATGACGTTGGCGCTGTGTGGGAAAACCCGGAATTCATCCGCATTGATCAGCTACGTCATGGCTTTGGGGCAACGCTCGGCATCGATTCTCCGATCGGGCCACTGAACCTCTCCCTCGGACGATGTTTGTATCAGCTTCCCCTAACGAATAGGATAGCAGTAGAGCCCATCCTGTTCTACTTCAGCCTCGGTGCGCGATTGTAATTTTGCACTTATGGGTCAGCTCTTTAATCGCCTACGATCGTTCGTCCGAACTTCGGTCTCATCATCACTGAACGACCGGGACTCGGCATGGGCCGATCGCATGATGAACTCCGATGACGAGGAGCTTCGGCGCATCATCGACGAACTCAATGCCGATGCGTCGACGACTTCGCAGAGTGGACCATCACGCCCAAGTGGCGAACGCCCACGTCAAGGGGCTGGCAATGCCCCGCCCCCTGAGGTGCTGAAAGCACATACGACGCTGAATGTTCCGGTCTCGGCCGACGCAACGACAATTAAGCAGGCCTACCGATCGTCCATCGCCGCATGGCATCCCGATCGGCACGCGAGCGCTTCTCCAGACCAACAAGCCAACGCGCTGCGTCGGGCCCGTGAAATCAATGGGGCATATCTGATCCTGAAGAAGTATTACTCGATCACCTGAAGCACATCAAACCGCATGGAACGCACCATTTTCGAACGCATCATTGCCCGGGAGATCCCTTCGACCATCGAATTCGAAGACGATGAGATCATCGCCATTCGGGACATTGCCCCGAGTGCGCCGTTGCATCTGCTCATCATCCCGAAACGCGTGATCACCAGCGTGGATGCTTTGACCGAAGAAGATGCCTCGCTTGTTGGCCGGGTGTTTCTTGTTGCGCGAGATCTTGCCCGAAAGCACGGTGTTGCCGAGAACGGGTATCGCGTTGTAACGAATTGCAATGACCATGGTGGGCAGACGGTGTTTCATCTGCACTTTCATCTGCTTGCTGGAGAGCCCCTTGGCCGGATGAACACCAAGCCATCGCCACCGGCTGCCAATACATCCTCGATGGTGTTTGACGGCGGACTTCTGGTGATTGTGGCGATCGCGCTGGCGGCAATTTTTAACAGCATGAATCCCAAGCAGATTCCCTGGGTGAAGAAGGAGTACGAGCGAACAAAGGCAACGGCAGAGGACATCAGCAAGTATATCGGAACATCTGAGTTGCAGACGCAGCCTGCCACTGCCCCGCTTCCAAGTTCAACAGAGAAGCCACCACCTGCAGCAACGCCAGCGCCAGCATCAACTGCAGCAACCGCTGGCTCTGCTGCCACAACATCTGTGCCTTCGGCAGAAAAGGGTAAGCCCGCCTTTGTTCCTGAACCCGGCATGATCCGCGAGATCGGCTACGATGCCTTTGTGCGCCTTATGAATGCCGGTCCATTCTACCTCATCGATGCGCGTGGTGCCGAGAAATATGCTGAGGGACACATCGCCGGAGCCGTGAACATCTATGGAGGCGAGGTGCAGTCGCGAATTCCTGATCTTATGCAATCGCCACGTGACCGCATCATTCTCATTTACTGCGACGGCGGCGAATGCGAATTGTCTCACCACGTTGCCGATGTTCTCAAGCAGTTCAGCTACGGACCCATCTTCATCTACACCGGCGGCTGGGCCGAGTGGAAGACGAAGCACTAACGCATCATGCAGCCAACACGTCAGGTTCTGCGGCAGCTAGCCGTTCGCTTCGGACTCATCGGTGAATCACCGATGATGATTCAGGCCATGGCACGCCTGCTGCAGGTTGCGCCAACAGATCTCTCCGTGCTTGTTACCGGCGAGACTGGCACCGGCAAGGAAGTATTTGCACACGCCGTACACGAGCTCAGCCAGCGCAAGAAGGCTCCCTTCGTCAGTGTGAACTGTGGTGCTATTCCCGAGACGCTGCTCGAGAGTGAGCTCTTCGGCGCCGAGAAGGGTGCCTTTACCGGATCCGTTGAGCAGCGCAAGGGTTTCTTCGAAACCGCCCACCGTGGCACCATTTTTCTGGACGAGATAGGCGAAATGCCGATCGCCACGCAAGTAAAGTTGTTGAGGATCCTCGAGTCAGGCGAATACTCGCGCCTCGGCTCGTCTGACGTGTTGAAGGTTGACGTGCGAGTGGTGGCTGCCACCAACCGCGACCTTGCCTACGAGGTGCGGCAGGGACGCTTCCGTCAGGATCTGTACTTCCGATTAAACAGCGTCAACATCCACCTGCCACCGCTGCGGCAGCACCCCGAAGACATTGAATACCTAGTCGAGTTTTTTGCGCAGCGTGCCGCCGACAAGAATATTATTCCGTACAACGGCATTGATGCCCTTGCTTTGCAGCTCCTGCAACAGCAGCCGTGGCCGGGCAATGTGCGGGAATTGCGAAACATCATCGAAACGATGGTTACGCTTGAGCAGGGGGCCTGCATCACCGAGGAAATGGTTCTGCGCTATCTGCCGCAGGAATCACAGGACCCATCGCCAACTCCTATGGCTCTGATGAGTCTGCCTGTGCCCAACCAGCGCGCCCAGGAGTTTGACGTGCAGGTGCTCTACCGTACTCTTCTCCAGCTCTCGACGGATGTTGCCGAGGTAAAAACCATTCTCCGTCATTTGCTCAGCATGAGCGTGCCGCAGGAACCTCAGCTACCAGTCGCACCACCTATATCGCCAACCCCAGTGCCAACTGCAGATCCGCTTGAAATCCGTCCGCGCGGCAGCACACCTGCCCCCTCGTCATCATCCGACCAGCTCGACCTGCCGACGCTTGAACGTCAGGCCATCGAGACAGCCCTTCGCCGCACACAAGGCAACCGCCGAGATGCCGCCAAGATGCTAGGCATCAGCGAACGAACGCTGTATCGGAAGATTGATGAGTATAGGTTGTGAGTGACGAGTGACCGTAGGGGCGAGACGAAGTCTCGCCCGAGTGACAAGTGACGAGTGACCGTAGGGGCGAGACGAAGTCTCGCCCGAGTGACAAGTGACGAGTGACCGTAGGGGCGAGACGAAGTCTCGCCCGAGTGACAAGTGACGAGTGACCGTAGGGGCGAGACGAAGTC
>VEQR01000041.1 GCA_018883125.1 Candidatus Kapaibacterium sp. | reverse complement strand
TCGCGGATCGTTGTGCTATAGAGAATCTCGTGGCAGAGGTAGTGCATCATGTCTGCAATACCGATGTACTGATACCCCGTTGAACCGATAGATCCCACAGCACCTTTATCGGGTTCGAGCAAATACTTGGCATTCTCGCATATTCCTGACGGACTCGAATACGAGCCAGTGAGACAGGAAAACGTACCGAGTATCGGATAGCGTCCGAAGTTGTTGAGCTGGTTCGGCCGCCAGTCGTCGATGTCGAAGACCTCGGTTCCACCGTGACCAATAAAGTTCACGAAGCCCACACCCTGACTGATCTGCTCGCGTATCCGTCGGCCAGGATGATCAACACTTTTACTGCAGATGGTAATTGTATCAATGCACAACGGTGGTTCGACAAACGAAACCCCGGTACCGAATTCGTCGCGCAAAATCCGCTCGTAGATCTCACAGAAACTATCGTCGCTATCGCCCCCTCCGGCATAAAGGAACCGCCTCATATAGGGGGCGTATGGCGTCGTATCGGCGGTGATGATCTTATCGATCAGGATCCTGGCTTCATCAGGTGTGGAACACGGAAACCGAGTAATGATGAGTTCGGGTGTTTGCAGATCAAACTCATCATCAAGCAGACCAAACCACAGATCGCTACTCGGCCTTCCATACGTTGGCACCTGGTCGGGACGAGAGGCGTCCACGTTTCCACGTCTCACAGCCTGACGAACGTCCCAGCTAGCGTTGCCAACAAGCACGCTGTGCGTTGGTTTACGTTTCGTCGATCGTTGCCACACATCGCGGAGGAACTCGCGCACGGCGCGCGGATCATGACGTCCTGCGCCATAGGCCTCAAAAACCTCGTTAACGTCAACCACCACAATGCGCTTGCCTGAGAAAGCTTCACGGTGTCTTGCCCATCGCCGGGCCTGAGGGAGAAGCTCCCCGTGCACGATGGCAATGACGTCAGCACCCTCAGACCAGTCCCGCTTACTGAGAAACGCATTCGCTGCTGCTCGTACTCTTGCGCTCTCGATTCCTGGTCCACTACCGATCAGCAGGAAATGCTCCCCAGGGCCCAGACTCACACCATCAGACCAACTCGACCCTTGGTTCGTAAAAAAGCTCTTGACGTGGCGACTTGGTGGGCTGAGCCACGAATCTGAACCAACGATACTGCACACCCATCCTGATCGGTACATGACAGAATCAAAGGCAACACCTCGTGCTCGAAGTGCCGCTGCAACACGAGCATCCGGCAATCCCCGGGCCTGCACGATAACGAGCGGTACTGAATTTGGTGCTTGCTCGATAGTTCGTACCAACGAGGCCACATCGGAATGCAGCTGCAGAACCGGCCGCGCCGGTGTACCACTCAACTGAACGCTTGCATATGTGTCCAAACTGTCACTTTGCACCGCCTGATCGCCGATGGTGACGGAGAGAGAATATCGACCGGCAACCACCTCTGTGGGGTTCTTGGCGTTGCGTGTTGACCATACACCCGCACGAATGGCAACCTCCCGCTGGGTGGCATTACCCAGTGAGATCTCACCACGTAGGGTATCGATAACGACGAACTCCTGCGCAGGAAGATTCGACACCTGCAGCCGTGCAGTACGATCAAGTGTCACTCTGCCGTCAAGACGTCCGCTGTCGGCAATGCTTGCCCCCTGCCCTCGCGCCTCTATTGCATCGACGAGGATGAGACTGGACCAGTCGTTCTTGGGAATTCTTTCGGGGAATCCTGTCGCCTTGACGTAAACGTTGTTACTTCCGGGTGACATGTTTTCTGCACGGACTGTGTCGGCAATCCGAAAGCGACCATATCCGTTCACCTCAAGTCGACGTGCCTGCGAACCGCCGGGAAATACTACATCAATGGCGTGGTCGGGATTGTAAGCCCGTGAATCGGTTGTCGTAATGACCGTTGCCGATATCTCAACATCACCGGAAAGCGAGGTCGTAAACGATATCGGGAATGCCGCCGCCTGCTGCTGACGCGCATTTAGGCTGGCCCAATAAAAACCCTCTAGAACTGCGCGCCATGTTAGAAGGGGCCCGTTGTCATCGTCTGGTCCATTACCCGGGTGGAAGTACCCAGTATCCCTTTCAATGTGAACATGACGCTCAAGCGCGAAAAACACCGAATCGACGGGCTCCTGCTTCATGGCCGAAAAACGTAGTGGTGCTTCTCCAGTCAATGAGCCCGTCAGATAATAGATAGACGTTGTATCGCACTCATCAAGATAGGTCGTGTCCCCCACTGCATGACGTCCAACAAAATAGATTCGATCACCAAGGGTGAAAGTCCGAGAACCATCCGCATCCACGATATGAATTCGCTGCTGACGCCCCCTCCAGAAGAGAGCTATTGAATCAAGTGACCCAAACTTTTCCAAAGGCAATACTGACGAGGCCTCGATCATTGCCACGCCATTGTGTGCTGTTTCGATCTTTACGAACGAGTTGCCCCGATGGTACCATAGCGATGGGTCGATAAAATCCTGGACTGACTCACTAGGCTTATCGGCTCGACGTGGAGTAACGGACATCCAGTCACTATTCATCACCCTAAGTCCAACCGGAGGCTGCATTTGCGGCCCACTCACGAGCGGAGTGCTCCAATTCACCGGCACCACAAGCTCGCGTGGAGTTGAATGACCCGATGCCACGTATTTGAGAAGGTCGACCTCAATGCGCACGATTGAACGTCCGCCATACGACCCGCCCGGAACAATTGATATGAATGGCTTTATCTCAAGGGGCTGACAAGCACCAATTGACACCTCATCCTTGCCTGGCACATAGAGTGCATATTCCAGCACCGACTGTCGTGGGTCGAGCGAGGAACGTCCCCGCGCTGCATGACGTAGCTCCAACTCTTTCGAGCCGGGATTGCTGATCACTGAGCCATGCAGAGCCCCCTCTCGGATCACGACTGACGTCGGCGAGTTCTGAGCTGTCATCGGCGTTAGCGCGATGACACTTAGTATCAGAAGGGTAAAGAAGTACAGCATGAACGAAAAGCGCCGTGACACATTCCGATGTATCACGGCGCCAGACATGTTTTCGTGTTAGCGATTAACGGTCAGATCAACCGTTGCTCTTTGGCGTTGGGAACGCTTCACGCATGGCAACAATGATCTTCTCGGCAACCTTGTCAGACACCACTCGCTTGACGTTGTCATCGCTTGCGAGGGCCTCGGCAATCGCCAGTTCAACTTTCTTCTTGATGATCTCTGAAGTTTCTCCTACAAGAGCGCTGGCCATTGAATGCATGTCCTCAGACACATCCTTCATGGTTTCGAGCTGGCTCTTGCTGGCATCCTCCATCTTCTTCATGAGCTTGTCCATCCGTTCTTCACCTTCTGTGTACACCAGACCAAAGGCAAGAAGAGCAAGAAGAGTACCTTCGAGGGAGATAGCTGCAAGGATGAGCGACGGCTTCGTGGCGGGGATGAACTTCAGACCACGGATACCGATGATCACGATCAGGATGGCAGCGCCGAAGTAGGCAAGGCCCGTAACGTTGTTTGAATACTTTTCGGTGAAGTGGTGAGCCATGTACAAACGAAGGCCACCAAACAACTTCGCGCGATTGCGCGACCACTCGATTCCGGCCGTTGTGTCGAGGATTTCCTTGACAACAAAGTCTGAGAAAAACTCATTAATGCGGATAAACAGCGCTTCACGGCGGAACTCTGCCAGACTAACTTCCGGAGTGAATATCTCATCAAATCGAATAAGACGACGGCCGCGTGCCTTTGCATCCTCTTCAGACTCTTGAGCTGTGCGGTCCCACACCACCTTGAATGCCGCGCGCACGTCCTTGTGCTCCAGCTGGTTCAGGTCGCCGTCTGGCATAACAAGCAACTCAACGATTTCTTCCGGAAAACCCGACTGCAGACGAATCTTCGTCTTGGTGTGGTGGATTTCGCGCTCAACCTTCTGAGCCATGTAGCCAAGGCTGCTCGGGAGGAAGAAGCTGATGAAGATGGCCAGTGTAAAACCAATCGCAAAACACAGGATCACAAAACCAATAAGTGGCTCGATGATGATTGAGTTTTCGCCAAGGCCCCCTTCTTCTGTTGCGCGCAAGACCCATGTTCCGTGCTCCTTACGGTATCCGTCGCGTTCTTCTGTTCGCTCGGCGCCCGTTTCGAAGTCGAACACGTATTCTGGCTTGACCAACTGCTTCAGGCCAGCGGCTTTTGCCTTTGTCACACGTTCGGCCGGAGCCATCGAGGAGGCCTCCTTCGTCATCAAGGCCTTGACGCCCGGAATGACGTAGTCGAACTTCTCGCCGCTCTTTTCGCTGACTTCGGGCGCGAAGAGATTCGAGACGGCCATCTGAACAGCCGTGGGAATCACTGTGGAGTAAAAGAGGGCAGCTATTGCTGCCGTGATTGCAAACAGGATAGCCGTGTGTTGAAACCCAGCTTTTGGAACTGCTGCGTGTCCGCTTGCTGTCATCGCCACTCCTAACGTCGAAGATGTGAACGCAATTACCCCTCTTGCCGAGAGGCAGTGACCAATATACAAAAGGTCGCTCACCCAGAAACGTCTGCGGAGCAAGTTTCATGTATCAAACCTGGGATGCATTCGTTGGGCTATCCGTATTTTCGCGGTCATGAATTCATACTCACCACGCTATGCCGTCTCCGCCGACCAGGTCATCCCGACTCTGCGCGACTATATCCTCGTTGATGGTTTTGACCACGTCATAGACCTCGACAATAGCCATGGTGCATGGCTTGTCGAAGCGCGCTCTCAAAAGGCGTATCTAGACTTCTTTACCTGTATCGCCTCAATGCCGATCGGGATGAATCATCCGAAAATGACCGATCCTGCATTCGTGGAGTATCTGGGCAAGGCCGCGCTGAACAAGCCCTCGAACTCGGACATCTACACGTCGCACATGGCAACGTTTGTAAAGACGTTTTTCGAGCTAGCCCTGCCAAAGCATTTCCGCTACGCCTTCTTCATCGACGGCGGAACGCTTGCTGTGGAAAATGCCATCAAGACGGCGATGGACTGGAAGGTCCGCCGCAACTTCGCCAAGGGCTACACTACTGATCGCGGTCATCAGATCATCCACTTCCAGCGTGCGTTTCACGGTCGGTCGGGTTACTGCATGTCGCTGACGAACACCGATCCTACTAAGGTTGCCCACTGGCCGCAATGGAAGTGGCCCCGCATCGCTCCACCAATGCTCTCCTTCCCTGTCACAGAAGAAGCCCTTGTGGATGTTCGCCGACGTGAAGACGAGGCCGTGGCGGCGATTAAGCAGGCGTTTGTTGACAACAAGGACGACATCGCGGCGATCATTATCGAGCCGATACAGGGTGAAGGGGGCGACAACCATTTCCGTCCGGAATTCTTGCGACGCCTACGCGAACTCTGCGATGAGAACGAGGCCCTCCTGATCTTCGACGAAGTGCAAACCGGTGTGGGTATTTCCGGTCACTGGTGGGCCCACATGGGGCTCGGCGTCGAACCGGATATCATGTCCTTCGGGAAAAAGATGCAAGTCTGCGGAATCGTCGTTGGCCCTCGGATCGACGATGTCCCTGATAACGTTTTCCACACGTCCAGCCGCATCAATTCCACATGGGGCGGCTCTCTGGTTGACATGGTGCGGGCAACAAAATACTTGGAGATCATCGACGAAGAAGGCCTTGTCGCCAATGCCGGTATGGTCGGTCAGTACTTGCGCGACCAGCTCACCAAGCTGCGAGATACCGTGGGGCACGACGTGATGACAAACATCCGTGGTATGGGGCTCTTCTGCGCCTTCGATCTTCCATCGAAGGATCAGCGGAACAACTTCCTCAAGCGAGCCTACGAAAATGGCCTCCTGCTGGTCGGTAGCGGCGAGCACTCTATCCGTTTTCGTCCGCCCCTTAACCTCACCAAGGACCTTGTCGATAAGGGCGTGGAGATCATTACCCACTCGCTTCGTCCATAGGCCTTAGCTCGCAGAGAAGAGCCCAAGAGCCGAGGTTGTGACGGTCGTCAGGACCTCGTCGAAGCCGCGCTGCCGAATCCTTGCGCCTGCTGCGTGAACATGACCTCCCCCGCCATAACTCGCGGCCAGGTCTCGGACGTACACGGTGCCCTTGGAACGAAATGAGCATTTCACTTCGCCGTCAACTTCGACGAAGAGGATTCCGACCTGTACGCCTGAGATCGTTAGCGTGTGGTGCACAAACCCCTCGACATCGTCGACATTGCATCCATTATCAATGAGGTCCTTCCGTCGAACGGACATCGTGCACAGGCGTCCATCAGCTTGGAGCTGGAGCGACGCGAGTGCGATACCGAGCAGTCTCGACCGTCCGAAAGAGCTCTGATTCATGACGGCATCATAGGTCTCAACGGGGTCGGCCCCATGACCAACCAACAAGCCAGCTAGGACAAACACGCGTTCAGTGGTACGTGGGAACCGAAATGATCCGGTGTCAGTCATGATTCCGGTATACAGGCATTGGGCGAGTTCGGCACCTAGCACAGGTTCACCGTCGATCAGGAGGATAAGCTCGGCAAGTAAGAAACACGTCGAGCAAGCGTCGGTGTTGACAATAGCCAGTGTAGCGAAATCCTGAGGATGAGTATGGTGATCGATGTTAACGATCACGGCTGTTGACTCAGCGATGCGGGTACCCAGCTCGCCGAGCCTTGTGAGGGTATTCAGATCCAGCACGATCACCAGGTCTGCATCGGCGATCAGCACGTCTGCCCGCGAATTATACGTGAGCATCTCCGCCGCCCCCGGCAGCCACTGAAGATTGGAGGGGGCTGCATTGGGCAGCACAACCGTGCACTGCAGGCCTCTTGCACGAAGCCAGTGCATCATACCAAGAGCCGAACCAACGGCATCGCCATCCGGGTTGACGTGTGTGGTAATGACAACCGACCGCGCCACCGAGAGGATTGAACGCAGTTCTGATACGTGGGATGGGTCTAGGTTCATCGGTGTGCAATAACTTCGCGGAATGTGGACGTGGCGCAAAATAGGTATTGCCTCTGCGGCGATGATCGGTGTAACAGTTCTTTCACTGCTCATCGTCGATCAGATCGTGCTTCCATGGATCGTTTCGACCACCGATACTGTGATTGTGCCGGAGGTGACTGGTCGGCCCTTTGACGAGGCTCGCGGCTTGCTAGAGATCCGTCGGCTTCGGATCAATGAAATTCGCTATCAGCATAGCACTGACGTGAAGCCCGGAACGGTGATGTCACAGCTCCCATACGCGGGCGCAACCGTAAAAGAAGGCCGGCGCGTGTATCTGACCGTGAGCAAGGGCATCGAGATGGTAACCGTTCCGAATCTTATCGGTTTGTCGATGCGTGATGCGCGATTGGCTCTTGCCCGGGCAGGACTTCAGCTCGGGTCTGTCACAAACGTCACGGATGATAATATACCAGTTGATGGAATTGCCTGGCAGTCGCCTGCCGCTGGATCTTCGACGTCGGCCGATGGTTCAGTTTCGATTGGTATTTCACGTGGTAGCATACTGCGTATGCCATCGCTCATCGGAATGCGACTCGACGAAGCGAAGGGTGTACTAGCGGAGATCGGGCTCACCGTTGGGACTGTCCGAGAACGGGCAACGCAGGCCTTCGCTGCTGGCACCATCATTGATCAGCTGCCGCAGCCCGATAGCACCGTATCCCGCGAGCAGGACGTGAGCATCACTCTGGCACGCTGACCCACACGAAACCGTCACGCTCAATCACGGAATAAGTGCGCAGTCCGCCCCCGCCAGAAACATTCCGTCCAGTGCAGATTTCGAATCGCCATGCGTGTGCTGGACAGGTGACCGTGGCACGATCAACGAACCCATCGTAGATAAGCGCTTCTCGCTTGTGAGGACAGATGTTCGTAACTCCGTACACGACGCCGCCAACACGGAACAAGGCAATGTCATGCTCGATATCAAGCTCTGCTCGGTAGCCGCGTCGCTCAACAACATCAATGCTGCGACACACTTCCACGTACTCCGTCATATTCTCAACTATCCGGCGCCGCGATGTTAACGACATAACCGAAACTCCTCGGACACAACAGGCCCCTTATCCGTCATCGAAAGCCGTGCGGCATCGCGCAGAGCATCATGCTCGAACACAACGATCCACTGCTCGTCAACGATCGTGGGAAGCAGCCCCCTCTTTTCTTCGATCGTTGTCAGTGGATAGTTGTCATACGCCATCCCATACGGAATGCTGATATGCGCCGATGTCGGCATTAGGTCAGCAGGATAGAACAGCGTCGTTTGCCCGTCGCTTACGCGAACAGTCTGCATTGACTTGGTATGACCATGGACCGGTGAAACGTGGATTCCCGGAAGGACCTCACCATCGCCGTCGAGAAGCTCTACGATTCCTGCGTTGACAAGGGGCTCATACATCTCCCGCATGAACGAAGCCCGATCCTTCTCCGTCGGTTTGCGCGCCCATTCAAGCTGACTGCCTTGAACATAGTAGCGGGCATTCGGAAATCGTGGGTCCCCATTTTCGAGAGCTGCTCCACCGACATGATCGAAGTGGAGATGCGTAAGTACCACGTCGGTGACATTTGATGCAGTGAGCCCGTGCTGACGAAGCGAATCCTCCAGTGAGAACTCATCAAATCGGATATCGTAGATGTTCCGAAGCTTCTCATTCATCCACGGACAATTTCCCGTGTCAACCAGCACAGTCCTTTGGTCCGAAACCAGCAGCAGAACCTTTGCCGCCATTGGAATTCGGTTACGTCCATCAGCCGGATTATAGGCTCGCTCCCAAAGCGCTTTCGGAACTACGCCAAACATCGCACCTCCGTCAAGTCCAAAGCGGCACGTTTCCAGGAGATGGACATCGTACTGCCCAATGCGCAATGATTGTTGGTTCATGGGGATAACTACCCTCGTAAACAAGCCAGAAAATCAGACTTCCAAACCACAAACTTACGCCTCTTCGGACCTTCGATAGAGCACACGACCGTATATTTGTCGCTTGTGTTAAGCGGTTGCCCCGAGTCGTTCACCGCACGCACAGGCAGGTCATTTGTCATTCATTCGACGGAGGAGTACCCACTATGGGTGCGATAACACGAATTCGCCAGATCAGTCCGTATTTCCTGGCAGTCATTGCGACGTTGTTCATTGTGTTCATGGTTGTTCAGGATTCAAGCTGTACCAGCTTGCGCAACAACCGTCCATCTGCCGAGAGCATGTCCGTTGCTGTCGTCAACGGCGAGGCCATTACCATGGCCGACTTCGAGGCTCGGGTGAAGGATTTCATCGAAGCTCAACGTCAGCAGAATCCTAATCAGGAAATCGATGACGAAATCATCCGCCAGCAGGTGTTTGATGACATGGTCAGCGAGGTGCTGCGCCGTCAGGAAGCGGCAAAGATGGGAATCGTTGTAACTCCGCAGCAGATCATTGACGTACTGATCACAAACCCGCCAAATCAGTTCCAGTTCGGTAAGGACAGCCTTGGCCGTTTCGATCCACAAATGCAATGGACGCTCGTTACACAGCCAGAGACCGTTAAGGATCTGCTCGAGCGCAACGGCCTTTCTCTGGAGCGCTGGAAGTCGATCCTGCTTCAGACAGAGGATTATCTCCGTTCACAGCTTCTGCAACAGGCCATCTCGTCCGCGGTCGGATCGGTACTCAGCACCCCGTCCCTGTCGGCAGCCAAGGTTGACTACGTTCGTGAGAACTCAACGGCCGATATCGAGTACCTGGCCCTGAGCACAAACCGCATTGCCGACAATGACGTAAAGGTAAGCGACGCCGATATTCAAGCGTATTACGACAAGAACAAGGAGTATTACACGCAGCGTCCGGCCCGCGAGATCAAATACATCATTTTCCCGATGATGCCTTCGAAGGACGACACGATCAATGCGCAAAAGAAGTCGATAAAGCTCTCCGAAGCATTGTCTGCCGCTTCAACTCCATCCGGGCGGGATTCCGTGTTTTCAGCTCAGATGAGCGCATTGCGCGGCACTGAGTCCGAATTCACGCCCGTGAGTGAGCTTGATCCAAACGTTGCAACTGCTCTCGGCTCTCTGGCACCGCGAGAAGTATTTGGTCCACTCAACGGCCCTGGCAGCATCTCCTATTACCGTCTGGATGAGCGTCGTGAAGGTGTAAATCCTGTTGCTCGTGCCTCGCATATTCTGATTTCCACCGAAGGTATGTCGAAGGACTCGGCCAAGGCCGAGGCTCAATCGATCTTGGCTCGCGTAAAGAAGGGCGAAGACTTTGCCGAACTTGCCCGCAAGTATTCGAAGGATCCGGGCTCGGCTCAACAGGGTGGTGATTTGAATTACTTTGGCAAGGGGCGTATGGTTCCTGCCTTCGACAGTGCTGTGTTTGGCGCATCCGAGGGTGCCATTGTTGGACCCGTGGAGACGCAGTTCGGATATCACATCATCAAGGTCGTGGAAAAAACCTCGATCGAGTACAAGTATTCAACGATCACACTCAAGACGTCGATCTCATCGGCAACGAAGCGTTCAATCGCTTCGGCAGCGCAGCAGGCCCTTGATGCAATTACCGGCGGAGAGCAAATCGAAGCTGTGGCTGCCAAGTACAAGGACAAGTTCTACGCTGCCGTTCAGCAGTCTCCACTTTTTGGTCGCGAAACTCCGGTTCTTCAGTCACGTGAGCTCACGGCTTGGGCCTTCGACAATGAGGTTGGTACGGCTGTGCGCCGCGATGTGAAATACTACGGCACGGTCGTGGCACAGATCTCCGACATGCGCGAAGCTGGCGTTAAGCCCCTCAAGGATGTTCGCGAGCGGATCCTGCGTGTCCTCACGGAACAGGCCAAGCTCGCCAAACTCGAAGCCCAGGCAAAGCAGATCGCTTCTGCAGCTGTGGCATCCGGATTGTCATCAGCTCGCGGTGGTGACTCTACTATCCCCTACCAGACGCAAGTTGGTGTACGGAACAATGGTATGCTGACGGGCTTTGGTGGTGAGTACGCCGTTACAGCAAAGGCATTCGCGCTTCCTGTTGGTCAAACGAGCGGTGCAATCAAGGGCGAACGCGGATGGTTTGTGATCAAGGTGATCAACCGTACCGATGCCGATGTCGCGGCCTTTATGAAGGATCCGACTCCATCGCTTCAAAGTGCATCGTCGAAGCTCCGCTCGAATGCCTTTGGCATGTGGTTCCAGAAGGTGCGCGAGAACGCACAGATCGAAGACAAGCGGTTCGCCCCTCAAAGCTGATAACGCATACATCGTGAGATTTTTCATCGACCCCACGTCGCCTTCGATGTGGGGTCGATTCTTTTTCACTCATTACTGAGTTATGACACTCACAGACGCATATCGGACCTGCCTTGAGATCGCCAGGAGTCATTACGAGAACTTTCCCGTAGCGTCGGGTTTGGTGCCGTCGGCTCTGCGTCATCACATCGCCGCCATTTATGCCTTTGCGCGCAGGGCCGATGATGCTGCCGACGAGGGAACGCTAGCTGCCGAAGTGCGTCGTGAAGTCCTCGATGAATTCACCCGTCGACTCAGAACTCCCGTCTCGACGGACGCAGTCGATGTCGCACTTGCTGACACCATCGAGACGTTCCGCCTTCCCTACGATCCCTTTGATCGACTATTGGCCGCGTTCATTTCAGACGTTTACGAGGTGAACTTCACATCCTGGGACGATCTACTGGCCTACTGTCATTGTTCGGCTGATCCTGTTGGCGAGCTTCTCCTGCGACTCGACAATGCGCCGGCCTTGCCGAGTGATGAATCGATATCCTTCAGTAATGACGTCTGTACCGCTCTGCAGATCACGAACTTTCTTCAGGATATCAGCACCGATCGGCAGCGTGGACGCAGTTACTTGCCCTTGCCCCATCATGAGTGCATCACGCGTACGTTGGCACTGTACAATCGTGGCCGTCGCGTGGCAGAATCACTTTCGTCATGGCGTTTGCGCTGGGAGATTCGACTGACCATAGCAGGGGGCTTGACCATGCTTGACCTATGTGCACGACGCACGGATGATCGCCAGCGTCCGACGCTGACGGTTCGCAATGCGCTACACCTATTCCGACGTCTTGTTGATGTTGTGCGACAGAAGCCCCTTCCAAACGTACCAGTTCGGCTCAATCACGATGCGAACTCGTAACTTCGCCGCATGTCGAAGCACGTCTTCTCCGACTCCGAGGATGCTCTAGCTTTCTCTACGAGCGGTAGTACCTCGTTTCATTACTCCTTTGGATTCCTGCCGAAGGAGGAGCGAGAGGCGATCAAAACCGTCTACGCCTTTGCACGGCGTATCGATGACATCGTCGACGAAAACCCCACTACGGACCAAGAGGTCATTGATGAGAAACGCAGTAGACTCTCATGGTGGAGGTCGCAGATTGAGTCCATCTATTCATCCGCACCGGATGTCTCACCGTCCGTTAATCCCCTGCGCGGTGTTATCCACCGGTACAATATTCCCAAGCAGTACCTGCTGACGGTTATTGATGGCTGCGAGCGCGATCTGACGCAGCGCCGATACGAGACCTTTGCCGATCTGAAGCGATACTGTTACTCGGTAGCTTCGATCATCGGACTCATCTCGATCGAGATTTTCGGATATCGTCACGAAGCAACGCGACAGTATGCGATCAACCTCGGATATGCGCTTCAGTTGACCAATATCCTCCGTGACGTAAAGACGGATAAAGATCGCGGGTACATCTACCTGCCAAAGGAGGATCTCGTCCGATTTCGCTACACCGAAGAGGACCTTCATAACGAGGTATACGACGAGCGGTTCATCAACCTGATGGAGTTTCAAGCAAAGCGTGCTCGGGAGTATTATCATCAGGCACGGGCGCTGCTTCGGCCGGACGAGCGCATGACCATGGTAGCAGCGCAGATCATGGACGCCATCTACTACCGGCTGCTTGAAAAGATCGAGTTGTCGGACTTTCGCATCTTTGCCGACAGGGTCCGCGTCAGCACGTCTCACAAGGTAATGACCGCCCTGCGCATCTGGCTTGGCGCAAAGTTGTTTGTCAAGCGACTTCGATGAACAAAATCTGTATTTTCGCCCCATGAGTACGACATTCACCCAAGAAGAGCTTGCCTCGATCACTGCACTGAAGGCAAAGTATCCAGATCCAAAGGCCGCCATCATGCCCGTCCTGTGGATGGCGCAGAAGAAATGGGGCTGGTTATCGGAAGACGTGATGAAGCACGTTGCTACCGTGATGGACCTGCCGTATGCCCACGTTCTTGGTGTTGCATCGTTCTACACGATGTACTTCAAGAAGCCAATGGGACGTCATCATGTGCAGGTCTGCACTAACGTCTCCTGTATGCTTCGTGGTGGCGAGCAACTTTACGCGCATGCAAAGCAGCGTCTCGGAATTGGCCATAATCAAGCGACAGCCGATGGCACGTTCTCCCTTGAAGAAGTCGAGTGCATGGGAGCCTGCGGTGGAGCACCGATGATCGCCATCAACGAGAAGTTTTACGAGAACGCTACAGCATCTCAGCTGGACTCACTTCTTGATGCGTGCCGCTGAGCGGCTCGATGATCCTGCGAAATGTAAGATTCACACGCGGCCCCATTGGCCGCGTTTCTTTTTTTATCCCATGCACCCAAAAGTGTTGGGTTGTTCCACGCATCACGAGAATGCTTGAATCCTCCAGTGGCAGTTCCAGGGCAGGAAGATCCTTCCGTGTACGGTGCTTCATGACGAAGCGGCGTGTTGCACCAAAGCTCATCGATACGATGACCGGATTCCTACCGAGTTCCGGTTCATCGTCGGCGTGCATTCCCATACTGTCATTCTGATTCCTGTACAGATTTGCTAGAACACTATTCAGGGGGCTCTGAGAGGTCTGCTCTGCCAGTGTCCGCAAAGCACCCAGTAGCGGCGTCCAGGGCAGCCCCGTAAAGGTTCGACGTGAATACCGGTAACTCAATCCGGCGTCTGCGTAGAACGCGATAAGCCGCGGTTGCAGCATCGTGCGGCCAAACATGGTGATCGTTTCGCTTCTCCATTGAAGCGTGCTCGAGAGCTTGTCCAGCATCTCATTCTCTGGGAACGCAATCTCGCCGGCACGAAAATGCACGACGTCGAGATCAGGCATTGTATAATTCGTTGACATTCTGTAAGTTATCCCCATTCACATCATGGGAAGTGGTCATGTCTACACGAGCACAGCTGGGAGTTCGGCATCGTCAGGTCCGCGAGTCGATCCTCAAACTCAGCGTTCAAGAATACGCCAAAATCATGGACGTCCGCGTTCCAACCATTTACTCCTGGGAATCCGGGCGTACAGCGGTTCCCCAGAACGTTCTCGCCATGCTTGAGAAAAACCACGGCATCTCGTCCGGCTGGCTCCTGACCGGTAGCGGCTCACCGATCATCATGCGCGAGCAGGCGTCTGATACCGAACAGGATAAACGCAGCATCATGCAACGTTTGGAGGAACATGTGTCTCAGATCCGTGAACTTATCGAAGAGCTTAAGCACCACGCGCCGCAGGTAGTAGCCCCGGTGCTGCGGAAAAAGTCCGACCGTGGGCCGCGCATCCCAATGCTTGCTATTGGCGTCAGCGCCGGTACCCCCACGGCCTCCGACGATACGATCGAGCGGGAGATCGATCTGGCGGACATGCTGCTGGAGCATCCCGAGAGCACCTACTTCATTCGCGTCGTCGGTGATTCGATGACCGATGCCGGAATCAGTGACGGTGATACGCTGATCGTTGACTGTGCCATGCAGCCCCGTTCCGGGCAGGTCGTTATTGCAAAGGTCTACGGCGAGCTCACCGTCAAGCGCTACCTCACCGTAGAAGGACGTCCCCTGCTTCGCGCGGAAAACCGTCGGTACAAGGACATTGCCATCACCGCCGACATGGATTTCAGCATCGTCGGTGTGGTTCGCAACTGCATCAAGCAGCTGTAAGCAGACAAGGTCTCGACATATTGGATAGCAGTTATACGTTTTGTATAATTGCTCATGCTTGTCTGTCTTCTTGCTTCTGAACTCTCGGACCCCGCACTCGATGCCGTTATCGAGTCTGTCCACTCTTGTACGCCGCTGATCAGCGTCCCCATGCGTGGACGCATTTTCTGTGGACTCGACGATCTGGCGGGCCTGCACGCTCTGGTGCAACGCAAGGGCCTGCGCGCAGCGATGGCACCCACACGCAACGATGCCCTGCTGCAGGCGATCGGATCGAATCCCGGCCGTATCGACGCGCATGAGCATGCCGATGAGGTCAGAGTGGAGGTGCTGACGCACCTTGACGAGCTCGGGTTGATGCCGGAGGATACCGACCGGCTTCGTCTGTTTGGTCTTGATACGATCGCTTCGCTGCGGCGCCTTGAGGAGCGACATCTCCGGCTGCAGTTCGGACACCGTGCAGTGGCGTTGTACCGGTTTCTGCATGGGGCGGATGCCGGCCCCCTACCGATGTATGTACCACCGCCGGAAGTGCTCTGCACCGAGCGTTTCGAGGAGGATGAGCGCGAGCCCGGACCGATCCTTGCTGCAGCGCAGAGGGTGGCCGCAGAGGCTGTTACGCTCCTTGAGGGACGTCAGACATGGCGCATCGAGGTGGGGATCATCAATGCCGCTGACAAGGTCATCTGCGCACAATCACGCATTCTGCGTCAGGGCACGGCTCAGCTACGGACGCTTCTGACGCATGTACATGCGCTGTGTCGGCGTCTGCTTGCCGCTCGTCACCGCTGGCGCGGCCTGCGATTGCGCCTTGCCTCGCTTCACAATCCGGAGGGAGAGCAGATGGCACTCTTTGCTGCCCGCAACAGCCGCGCAGAAATGCTAGAACTGCTCAGACCCCGTTATGCGAGTGTGATCAAACGGATCGAGATCATCGACCCGTGGTCGATCCTTCCTGAGCGGTATTCGCGCATTGTTGCTCTTGGACCAGTGGTGCCAACAGCTGATGGTGAGCGACCATGAAGCTGATGATGGAACCCATCGATGTAGGACTCAACCGGAACCAGCCCAGTATCATCTGCTGGCGAGGGGGCACGTATGACGTCGAGCAGATCCTCGATACCTGGTCATCCAGAGGTCCATGGTGGGGTAGCGACGAGCGGCGCAGCTACCTGCTGCTTGTGACAACCAGCGGCGTGATGGAGATCTTTCACAGCAACCTCAGCGGGTGGATGCTCTCGCGGATGTTCGATTAACAGCCCCATGTTTGGCTCTCTTCATACACGCTCGCATTTCTCCTTCCTTGATGGCGGCTCATCACCGGAGGTGCTTGCCGAAACGGCACAGGCATGCGGACATGCCGCACTCGCGATCACCGACGTCAATGGCGTCTATGCCGCCGTGCGACACCAGCGGGCATGTCGTCGACTTGGTATCAAGGGGCTCATCGGGATTGATTGCAGCGTCGCACTTGGCGCCACAACTGGTAGGGTCGACCTTACCGTTCTGGCTCGCAATGCCGACGGCTATCGTGCGATCTGTCGCCTAAGCACGTGGCTTCATGAGCATCATGCGCTTAGTGATGAGCAGTTAGCTCCGGGCGGAGCATTCGATGATCTTGTGGCCGATCGATGCATCATCATTGTGCACACACTCAGCACACGATCCGAAGATGTTGAGGCCGCTCTGCGAATCCTTAGCGGTCGCACGGAGCTCTGCGTCTATGCCGGGATCAGTCACGACGCACGTCCATGGGCGGTGCGCCGCATGCGGGCTATGGTTGACTGTGCACGAGGCATGGGGCTGAGGATTGTGCTGGCGCAGGACGTACGGTATGCCGGACGTGATGCCTATGCCGTGCACGATCTGATGATCTGCATTCGTGAGGGCATCACGATTCATCAGCCCCATCCTTTGCGTCCGGTGCACGACCGCAACTGCCTGCGCAGCGAGCAGGACCTGCGCACAATCGTCCCCTTTCCGGAAGCATTCGATGCGGTGGACGAGATCATTCGCCTCTGCGATTTCGATCTGCTGCCGGAGCACATCACGCCCCCTGGCGCACGAGTGCCCGAGGGACGCACCTCGGATGAGGTTCTCCGGCAGATGTGCCAGGATGCCTTTGATCGGCGCTATGCCCGCGCAGTAGCTGCCACGCAGCAGCGCGCACGGGAGCTGCTTGAGCATGAATTGCAGGTTATCGCCGAACTGCAGCTGTCGGACTTTTTCCTTGTGGTCCATGAGGTCACCGAGCATGCCCGATCTCGTGGCATCCGCTGCAGCGGAAGGGGCTCGGCAGCCAACTCCGTGGTAGCCTATGTGCTCGGCATCACGGGCGTGTGTCCGGTGGAGCACCATCTGCTATTTGAGCGCTTTCTGCATCGTGGACGAAAAGGCACACCTGATATCGATGTGGACTTCGACAGCGAGCGACGGGGCGAGGTCATCGCCTGGATGGAAGAGCGCTTCGGTCTGGAGCAGACGGCGATGACGGCAACGATCATCACCTATCGACTGCGCATGGCCATCCGCGATGCCGCAAAGGCACTGGGCTGGCCCGAGGAAACCGTGCGGGCACTATCGAAGGCCGTACCGGGATATACCAATAACGATGTCGGAATCTATCGTGCAGAGCTTGCTGCTGTTGTCGGAGATGTGCCGATGCTGGACATTCTTCTCAAGAGTGTGCAGCTGCTGATCGACCATCCGCGCCATCTCGGTCAGCACTCGGGTGGCATGGTGCTTTCCAGTAAGCCCCTTGAAATGCTCACACCGGTGCAGAGATCGGCCAATGGTGTGGCCGTTGTGCAGTTTGACAAGGACGACGTGGAGGCTCTCGGACTTGTGAAGTTCGATGTGCTCGGACTGCGGATGCTGGCCTGTATCAGCGAATGCTGCGAGCTTGTTGCACGTCACACCGGAACCATGCCGGAGATCGATGATCTGCCGCTGGATGATGCCAAGACGTTTGAGACCATCCGCAGTGGACGCACGCTGGGCATCTTTCAGATCGAATCCCAGGGGCAGATCCACCTGCTGGCCAAGCATCAACCCGAGCGGTTCTCGGACCTGGTCACCGAGGTCGCCCTGTTCAGACCGGGCCCGCTCCAAGGCGGCATGGTACATCCGTACATCGCCCGACGTCGTGGCAAGGAACCCGTGACATTCCCCCATCCGGATCTTGAACCGATTCTTTCAGACACATTGGGAATTGTGCTGTTCCAGGAGCAGGTGCTGGAGATTGCTCATCGTTTTGCCGGTATGACCCTTGAGGAAGCTGATGACTTCCGGTCGCTGGTATCGAAGAATCGCGACCGACATCTAATGGCCGCCATGCGCGATCGCTTTGTGCAGGGGGCTTGCCGGCGTGGTGTTGACGTTGCCACCGCCGAAGAGGTCTACGAGATCGTCTCGCACTTCGTGGGCTATGGTTTCTGTCGGTCACATGCCGCGGCCTTCGCCAAGATCGTCTACCAGAGCGCGTGGCTCAAGACGCATCACACAGCTGCGTATATGGCGGCGTTCATGCAGCATCGTCCAGGGATGTACAACCTCATGACGCTTGAGGAAGAGTCACGTCGCTGGGGCGTACAGATCCTGCCCTGCCATATTCAGCATTCCGGTATGCGCTATGACCTTGAGGTTGATTCTCATGGACGCATGGCCATCCGCAAGCCCCTTACCGCCATGCGCAGCGTCAGCCAGGACATTGCCCGCCAGATCATCTGGGAGCGTGCCAGAGCCCCTTTCAGCAGCGTGGAAGATGTGGTGCTGCGCCTGCCCCAGGTGCCACGCGATACGCTCGAGGTCATCGCCATGGCCGGGGCCATGCACGATCTTGAGCCCGATGCACGGCGCGCCGCATGGATCGTTGGCGTGGTGCGGCAGCGTCAGAGCAAGGCCGCCGATGAGCCGCTGCTTCGCGTATCGATGGTATGTGAGGAAGACGTGCCGAACCTTCCCGAGCTGCGTGCCCAGGAACGATTGGCCTATGACTACATCATGCAGGGGGCTGCCCGGGTGCACCCGATGACGCTCTACCGACGCTCGATGATGTCCATGGAGATCCGCCCGATCGAAACGCTACGCCGGCTTTCTCCCGATGCCAAACTCACCGTCACAACAGCCGGGATTGTGATCCTGCGTCAGTCACCTCCAACGGCCAATGGCATGCTGTTTGTGACGCTGGAAGATGAGAGCGGCTTTCTGCAGTGCGTGGTTCCACCGCAGGTGCGCGAACGCTTCCGTCAGGAGCTTCGCTCATCGGCACTGGTTCTGCGCGGAACACTGCATGGCATCGGATCATGGAGAAGCATCATGGTCAGCGATGTTCACGTACTCACAAAGGTCATCGGCGGCTACCACGGACATCTGTCGTATGCCGGTGGACAAGACACGTTGGAAGTGGGGCGGAATAGAATGGAATCGTCAGCCGTCGTGATCACTGGAATTGTATGAAAGCTGACTGATGCCCCCACCCCCGCAACTCCATACTAGCGTTCCTCCGCACAATCGCGTCGTGCGGTATCGTCACACAGAGAAATTGGCATTCCGAATTGTAGGGAGAACCCCGCATAGCCGCACGATCAGCTTTCCGATAAATGCGAGCACACGATACGCGACCGCAGTATGTATGTTCGCGCTGTGGCGCGCTTCAACACCACATCTGTTCATTGCGAATGGTTGGTTCTAACCTCGGGCAGGCTCAGTGGCTAGTATATGTAAGGCAGAGCTGCACTCCACCAAACAACGCAGAGTGTTGAGGAATCGAAATCACAGCTTCCCAAGGCATCTGGTTAGGTCTTTCATCTAGGATGCTCTCGACGGAATAACGAAGGCCTTGCTGATACATCGAATACCCCCGCAAGCCAATAATGAGGGACTTGAATATCAACACCTGCAAACTCACACTCAAATCAACGTCAAGTGCAAGACCAGTACCAGAGGTGGTCAGGTTCTTTGCATCGCGATAGGTGCGGCCTCTGTATGAGAGAAATGACGGCCCAGCACCGATGGTTGCAGATAAGCCGATCGTATTATATCCGACAGAGTCCAAAGGCGCAATGTGCCACGTGCCCATCACGTGCAAAGAATATGCATCCATTCCAAGGGAGTTTTGCGGCACAGAATCCTGCACAGTTGGAGGCTGGGCCACAAGCATTGCACGCAGACCAATGTCGTGGAGTTCGCTTATGTACATCGACGCCTCGATACCAGTCGAAAACGATAACGGCTGAAACTGCAGAGCTGAGTTTCGATATCTACTCCCATACGGCAATTCAACAACGGCATCTGGTGACAACATCGTAGAAATAACCCCACTAAATGCGGTCGCATATGGACTAGTAGAGCGTGGAAGAACTTTTAATTCATTAGCATATTCAAGGTTCTCATCTTTGACAGAAGTAATGCATCCCTCGAACTCGGGTGGGATGTTCTGCAGGTATGCAAACCTCAAGTCGGCAAGTCGCGCAGCCGTCCGAAACAACGTAAAGTCACCTCGCACGTTCAACCACCTCGGAGATGCCGCGCCAATATCAGGAGTAATGTTCTCGATGAGTGTGACTGGAAGACATGTAAACTTCCGTTGCTGCAGATCAGTAGCGGGATCAAACGTCTCTCCTTCCGAAACAAGCAAGTCGTCGTTTGTTGCGACCAGAGGAATACCTGTTACAACAGAACCATTTGATAGTCGGAAAGAAATTTGTCGGACATTCATTTCCAGGAACTGGCGAGGCGCGACTCGATTTAGAATCCTGCGCATGTTGCTATCACTGACGAATAAATCTACTTGACTGCTGAGGAGTCTTTCGTAATCGCGCAGGTAACGTTCAAGAGTCGATACTTCATCCGGTGAGAAAACAACAGAATCCACTATCGAGTCACGACGCATTCCCAGGAATGTCACTCCTGCCCCTTTGACGACCTTCATTGAATCGTGGTTGCCCTTCCGCCGCCCAATTCCGAAGTACATCTTCGTATTATCCGAAATCGTTGCACCTAATCGTGGCAGCTGGGCTGCGACGGTCACAGCCGATATCAGTGTCGAAGTGAGAATCAATAACATTTTGTTCATGGTGTAACTGCCACATATTGAAAGAGACTTCCCTGGCTCTGTGATAACTCAATACCATCGCTGAAAAGTATCCGCCCGAGCAAGTACATCTGTTCTGGCGTGAGCGTGTGAGCGAGGTTTGCCGTCACACAATCATGAGGAATGATCGATGCGACGGAGTGCGAAGCGAGAACAGATGTATGCCATGGTGGAGTCGTGGCAACGCAGTGGGATGAGTCAGCAGGCGTATGCCGAGCAGCAGGGCGTGTCGTATGCGACGATGCTGTATTGGTGTCGGCAGTATCGTGAGCAGCGCAAGACCGCGCAGGGGCATGAGCTGGT
>VEQR01000122.1 GCA_018883125.1 Candidatus Kapaibacterium sp. | reverse complement strand
AGCTGGTGGAAGACCGTCAGATGGGCATGTTCACGAGTGACAACACCGACCGCGTGCAACGTCAGAAGGATGCACCTATCTATGTGGTGATTGGCAACCCGCCGTACAACGCAGGTCAGGTGAATGAGAACGATAACAACAAGAACCGGAAGTATCCGGCGATAGATAAGAGGGTAGAAGAGACCTATTCAAGAGACTCCAAGGCAACTCTTCGCAACGCACTTGCCGACCCATACGTCAAAGCTTTTAGGATGGCGTCTGACAGGGTGTTGTCAAGGGGCGAGGGAGTTGTCTGCTTCGTCACCAACAACGGGTTCCTTGATGGGATTGCGTTTGATGGGATGCGTAAGCATCTTCGAAAGGACTTTGACCGAATTTGGCTTTATGACCTGCGTGGCAATGCACGTACATCTGGTGAACTACGTCGAAAAGAAAAGGGAAATGTTTTCAATGATGCCATCAGAGTTGGTGTTGCGATAACGATGATGGAGCGGCAGCGAGCTCACGAAGGAAGTGGCGCGACGTTACATCTTCAACGCTTGGGTGATTATCTCGAGTCGTGGCAAAAGCAACAGGCCGTCATCGAATCGGTTGATTTCAGTGAGATGTCAATGACGTCTATTGACCCAGAAGACAACGACGGTTGGCTCGGAATTGAGATGGCGGACGATTGGGATGAGATGATACCGTTGGGGAGTAAAGATGATGAGGGCAACGCCAGCACCGCACTCTTTGTAGACATTAGTAATGGTGTCAAGACCAATCGAGACTCGTGGGCCTATAATTTCAATCGAGGCGTGCTATCAGAAAAGATGGAATTGATGGCCAACACCTATAATGCTCACGTTTATAGGTATCAGTCCGAACGACCAAAGGATATTGACTCGTTTGTTGATAATGATGAAACTAAAATCAAATGGAGCGGTGACCTCAAGGACCATTTGGTACGAGTGCGTTTTGCAGAGTATTGCACGACCAAGGTGCGCTCCTCACTATATCGTCCTTATTCAAAGCAGTATTTGTATTTCGATGCTGTTCTAAACAATCGTCGGTACCGTTTCCCCCGCATCTTCCCCCTCCCTGAGACGGAGAATCTCGTTGTGTGTCTCAGCGCGATTGGTCAATCGAAGCCATTTCACGCGCTTGCTGTTGATGTGATACCTGACCTTCACCTCACGGGTGATTCGCAGTGCTTCCCCCTCTACACCTACGACGAAGACGGCACCAATCGCAAGGACAACATCACGGACTGGGGTTTAGGGCAATTCCAATCGCACTACAAGGACACCTCCATCACCAAGATGGACATCTTCCACTACGTGTATGGAATCCTTCACGACCCTGCGTATCGCACGAAGTATGCTGCGAACCTGAAGCGTGAGCTGCCGCGCATCCCATTTGCTGAGAGCTTCTCGAAGGTAGCAGAAACAGGCAAGCGTCTCATGGACATCCACGTCCATTACGAAGACCAACCTGAGTTTCAGCTCACCGAACTGTGGTCACTCCCCAAGGGCTACGTCCACCCATACGGTCTCGAAGTAACGTCTGTTGACCAAGTACCCGAGCGTGACAGGTTCCGTGTAACGAAGATGAAGCGAGACAAGAAAGATCCCACACGTGTCATTGTCAACGACTTCCTTACCCTAACGGGCATCCCCGCAAACGTCGATGAGTACAAACTCGGCAACCGCTCCGCGCTTGATTGGATCATCGACCAGTATCAGGTTAGCACCGACAAACGCTCAGGCATCACCAACGACCCCAACCGAGAGGACGACCCTACGTACATCGTCCGCCTCATCAAGAAGGTTGTGACGGTGAGTGTGGAGACCGTGGGGTTGGTATATTTGTTGCACTCGAACAGGTGTTTACTGACCAAATAATAGCACTATGTCAAACTCCGTTGATGAGAATAAAGTTGCGAAGCCTATCGAGGAGCTTTTGGAAGAACCAAGCTTTACGATTAATCGTCGTCGGATTGAGGAGTTGTTGATGCAGCTTGAGCAGTTTGAGCGAGGGTCCGTCCAGCTCAACCTCAGCGGATCGTCGGGCGGCTCCTGTTCTCCAGTTACCCACTTATACAAATTGACATGAGAACGTTGACAGGGTTGAACGAGATTCTTTCCGAGATATCGTCATCACCATCGCCATTCGACGAGGTACGTCAATAATACCTGAGACTGCTGCATCAGCGCACGGGCAGACATGTAATCACATTTTATTCTGCCGCCTTTACTAAGCCGAATCTGCCTTTTACCTCGGCCATCAACGACGGCGACATCTCGGGGTTGATGAACGCTTGTTACGGCCTGACTGCTAGCGAACGGACTGACGGCGGGTTGGATCTCATACTGCACACGCCTGGTGGAAGCATAGGTGCTACAGAGGCGATTGTCAGCTACTTGCGCCAGATGTTCGGCAAGAACATTCGCGTCATTGTGCCCCAAATCGCCATGTCGGCCGGTACCATGATTGCTTTGTCAGCTAAACAGATCATTTTGGGCAAGCAATCAAGCCTGGGGCCCATCGACCCACAGATTTTTGGCATCCCTGCCAATCTCATCGTAGAGGAGTTTAAAGAAGCTAAGTCAGAGCTTACGAAGAGTTCAGATGCGGCTGCTTACTGGCAGATTCGTTTGATGAAGTATCCGGCCACGGCATTCTACCAAGCCAATCTCGCTGTAGATCGCGCAAAGAAAAATGTTACTGACTGGCTGTTAACAAACATGTTCGACATTAATGTGAACGGTGACGTTGAGAAAGTTGATCGAATCGTTAATCATCTTTCAGACTCGAATGAGAATAAAGCTCATGATCGGCACATTCACAAGAATGAGTTGATTGAACTGGGCGTAAATGTTTATTCCCTTGAAGACGATCAGATCCTTCAAGACCTTGCGCTTGCAGTGCATCACAGCACTTGCCTGACACTCACCAACACGAATGCATTCAGGTTGATTGAAAATCATCAAGGTCGGGTAAATGTTTTGCATCACAGTTAAAACCCCATCACAGTCCAAAGTTTCGAAACACAAGACTTGACTGCATAGAATTGCTTCTCAACGAGCGATACCAGATTCTGAAGACCCACATACCCCAAGAGCAGTGACCCTTAAGGAACATATCGTACGGTTTTTCGCGGCGGAGGATGCTGGCAACGAGCAGCTCCGTACCGAAAATCTTGAATCGGCTGTGTTCAGGCTGTTGGACGGTCAGCGCGAAGTTGCGTTGATTAGCCACTGTGATGGTATTTGGGTGTTTCGCTACACGGAAGAATTCCAGGCTGACGACAATGTGGTTGCTATCACAGACTTCCCGGACAAGTCACAGGAATATAGGTCGGAAGTCCCGTGGTCATTTTTACTTGCCCGGATTCCAAGCACGAAGCGTGCAGACGTAATGAACTATCTCATCGCGCGCAACATGGACACTACCGACACCATTCAGCTTCTGCGGGAGTTTGGACGCCAGAGCATTAGCAATCCTTACAAGTTGATACCGGCGGAATCCTCGTTGCACCCAACGCCTGTTACGGCCGCCTAAAGAGATCTTACGTAGTACAAACCACTTTCTAGGAGAGGTGGTGGAGATAGCCTGCATTTCGCCCCCCACGCGGCTCATCGTCAATGACTTCCTTACGCTCACGGGTATCCCAGCAAACGTCGATGACTACAAACTCGGCAACCGCTCCGCACTCGATTGGATCATCGACCAGTATCAGGTAAGCACAGACAAACGCTCAGGCATCACCAACGATCCCAACCGTGATGACGACCTTACATACATCATCCGCCTCATCAAGAAGGTTGTGACGGTGAGTGTGGAGACCGTAGGGTTGGTGGGGAGGATGGAGGGGGCGACGGATCTTTCGTTTGGATGATACATCGAAGAGTGTTTCAGAAAATTACATTATATTGTAAGGCCCTCAAGAATGAAAGTCTACATCGAGCCCTGGCGCGAAGGGCAGAGTTCGATTTATGCCATTGTTCGGGAGTGTGTCTGTCTCATCGACAGATTTTTTGACGAACTGGAGGAATACGGAGAGAAGCACGCTATCGATCTTGCCAGCTTTATCAAGATGATCACAGAGGAACCGTACATCCGACCGGGATTTCTTCGACCTGAGTTGCCAAACCACGGCATATATGCGATGTACAGCGAAAAGACGGCGAAGATTCCCTACAATCCATCCAGGCTCCTATGTGGTTACGTCGGAACCAGCGATCGTATCCTGCTTGTGGGTGCTGGTTTTGTCAAAGATTACACTGGTTCGATACAAGACAACCCCTTGGGCAACGGCGAGGCGCTCTTCCTTGCGGAGATCATCAAGCAGGCCAACGGCAGAGTTGACCACGGCGAGATCGAGATTGTTGGGTCATCGCTCATTCCTCGATACGCTGATTCACTCCACTTCGACACATAGGAAGGTATGATCATGGACAGGATCGACCGGTTGGTCTCAAAAATGAAGCCCCAAGAGCGCCTGCTGCACGAGTGGCAGTTTGCTCTTTCTAGGCGACTTCAGCAGATAATGGAAGAGCGCAACCTCACGCAACGAGAGCTTGCCAAGATCGCCAAGCTTACCGAGCCTCAGGTGTCAGCGCTTGTGCATCTCGACGCCAATCCAACGATTGGGGTGTTGGCACGGATTTCCGCTCTGTTAGATGCAGAGTTGCTCGAGTGGGCAAATTCCGATGTCAACCGCTCCTCCCAAACGGCAGATATCGAAAAACCACGGCGTGCCAACGTATACCGACTGGAATCGTTCCCTATGAATCTGACGGGGTATGATTCAGGCATAGATTTCAAGGGATATTCAAACATGCGATCAGGAACGTGGTAATGTCCAGTTCAAGATTGTTTGATTTTGGCGACAGCGTGCGTGCAGACATCCGAGGTGTCGTTGTGCTTCACTCGAGCTACACCTATCCGCAGGAAAGCTCAATGATCGATCTGGCGCAAGATCAGGTTGCAGTCAGCATTGGTGCTGATCCCGCTGCAGGGCACTTCATCGTCGTCGTTACTTGGAAGCTCATCGTCGAGGGCAAAGACCACCCTTGCGTGGAGTTGCGTGTTGCCACGGAGTTTGTAC
>VEQR01000040.1 GCA_018883125.1 Candidatus Kapaibacterium sp. | reverse complement strand
CGATGAATGAGCGTTGCCGCCTGATCAAGTCCGCCCGGACGCGAGCGAAGTGCGGCTGCGAGCACGTCGGACACCGCCGTAACGTCCAACGCCGGAACCACCACGACGTCGGTCGGCACACCAATAGAGGCACCGAACGCGATGAGTGCATCAACAATCTCCTCGCTCCTAGCTTCGCCATCTCGTACGCTGCAGATGAACGACAATGCATGGTCTTGCGAGGCCTGCACGACCCGTTCAATGAGGTCCATCGAAAAGCCGTCGGCCCACTGCACGTCCTCAAGAACCAGAAGCATTGGCGCCCGGTGGGGTGCGATAGCACCGGCAAGAAGCTCCATTGCCCGCAGGCTGCGCGCCCGGGCCTCGCGTGGGGCCAGCTCAGGCAGGGGGCCGGCATCATCCAGGTAGGGTCGGAGTTCAGGGAGGTTCGCCGTTACCACCGCCTCAGCGCCGCGCAGTCGTTCGCTAACATGCTCGCGCCAGTGCCGACGCTCCTCACCCTCGAGCGTGCTGAGGAACGACAACGATTCCGTCAGAGCGGCCGTGATAGCCGAAGCAGGCTGACCTCGGTCAACCCGATCGTAGGCGCCCCGGCCGACATGGTCGCCGCGACGCGCGGCGCGGTCGGCGGCGGCGCGCACGATGGCGGACTTCCCGATGCCGGGCTCTCCACGCAGGATGACGATGCGCGGTGACGTTGACGCTATGCTCGCCGGAACAAGTCGATCGATGATGGCATCACGTCCGGCAATGACGTTTGGGACCACAATGCGTCGCACAGAGCCGGCCCCGCGAAGGACTGGAAGTGGTGCACCGGCACTCCGAGCAGTCCGCAGCGCCGTGAGGTCCTCCAGGAGGGTTCCTGCCGACGCATAACGTTCGTCGGGATCCTTCCGCAGAAGGATGTCTACAAGTTCATCCAATTCGAGCGGTATGTCCGAACGCAGGTCCCGCACACGCGGAGCACGCCGTGCGATATGCGCGTGAAGAAGTTCGGACGGATCGTCTGCCATAAAGGGTGGACGCCCGGTGAGCATGGCAAAAAACACAGCACCCAGCCCATAAAGGTCCGAGCGTACATCGATGCGTCGATTCATGCGCCCCGACTGCTCGGGCGACATATACTGGAGTGTCCCACCGGCACTGCGGTCCACCGATGCTGACCCATCGGACTCCATGCGGATTCCGAGTCCGAGATCAATAAGGGACGGGGCGAGCGTCCCCGCGTCAAGCAGGATATTCTGGGGAGCGATGTCTCGGTGGAGAATGCGCGCCTCATGCAGATCCGCAACGATGCGTGTGAGTTCTGCGGCCACCATGAGGAAGACATCAAGCGCGAGCGGACCGTCGACAAGGCGATCGGATAACGTGAACGCGCCCCCGTCATGCATGACGATATACCCGCCCGCACCATCAAGGGAATCAACGATTGGAGGAATACCTGGGATGTGCAGTCCGGTTGAGATGCGGAGATGATTCTGCAGACGTTCCTGCGCGATGAAGTCATCGGTGTCGCGGAGACTCTTGATAATTACCGGCAGGCCGTCCACCAGACGTTCACCGCGGACGATCCGGCGTTGTGGTCCATCGGCTAGTATCTCGAGAGCTCGATATGCTGAGGGGATCATCTGGACTCGTAGGCGATGACAACACCGCGTCGATGCGCATGAAGAGCACTAACGTACCAGGCATCGTAGATGGTGATGATGGCGGCGAGAAGATGGATGAAATACTTGTCGGGATAGTGCAGCAACATGAATGCGCTGATGAGCCCCGTGCCAAGGAACTTCAACCATGCGATCGCTATCGAGTAATGGTCTCGGTCCCTTACACGATAGAAGTTCACAACGTACAGCACGCTGATGATCGTGTTGAGCAGGTAGGCGGAAACGGCGCCAATACTTGTTTCGTACCCGGCATGCCTCATGAACCAATACGCAGCACCGAACGCTACCGTGAGTATAACAGCATAGATCGGAAAGTACCGTCGAAGCGGTGGCAGGAAGGTGTCCTCACGTCCATACTTCAATAGCATCGCCCAGATGAAGATGTCGAGAAAGAACCACGCTCGATACCCCCACAACATGAGGGTACCCATGTCGGTGATGATGAACCACGAATACACGAACTCCCATGCGAAGTTGCCGCACCCTGCGATGGTGGGCATCTCGAGGCGTTTGTAAACAATGATGTTCCTGATAAGGATGCCATAGGCGATCACCCAGAGGAAGCATCCAACGCCGAAGAGGACGAGTTCCGGTATCGTGTAATCGGTGGTGTTCAGCCATTGCATTGTTCACCTCGTTCGGGTCAAACGGATTGTAGTTCTCGCTCTAAGGTGATCTGGGTCGGATTCGCCCCCGCCCACTTCTTCGTGGTGAACTCCATGAGCTCCGAGCCCATCCATTCAGTGATGGCCGGACCGATCATTGGGATCATCATGAGGAGTCCATGGACGAAGAACACTACGCTAAACAATGCGTCATAGAGCCGCCCGCCCCCTTGCTGTACTTCGTCGAGGTGCAAAGCCCGTATCGCGCGGCCGTCCATCATGCGCTTCATGAACATGAGGGGGACGAATTGTTTGTGCTGAAGGAAAAACACATGCTCTCGCAGGAAAGCCCGCAAGGAAGTTGTGAGCGTATCACCATCCTCAGACCATTCGAACTCGTCGGTGCAGACCATCTCCCACATGGCTTCGGGATTTTCCCATGCGGCCTTCAGCACGTCCTCGGCAAGCCCGAGGTGGTGTCCGATCACGATCCAATGCAGAAGGATATCGCGTTCCTCATCCTTGGAGATGCTGTAACCCAAGGAGCGCACCCCGCGAATGGACTGCAGCGAGAACGCAAGCAACGTGCCCACCGTGTCCTGCATATTGATCGGGGCACCATCGGCCGTGTAATCCCATGGCCGGCCGTCGCGCTGGCCATGACGTTCAATCATGACGCGAACGCTTGCATGGAAGAGCCGGATCTTCTGAATGGTCCGGATGGCCGGCGTGTTCTGTGCCGTCCACATATTCCAGTTCATTACGTTCTGCACAAAGACGGATGTCTCCATTACACGGCGCACCATTGTATCATCAAGCCCCTTGCGGTCTCTGCGTGGTTCTCCCAAGGCCCCGGTTCGGGCCAGGACTTTGGCACCGCGCGCCCCAGCATAACATTCCGGCAGGGACTTGCACAGCAGCGCAATGATGAAGGCAAGGGCCTGGTTGCGAAAGACCTCGCAGGCTCGATGTTGTGCCTGCTCAAGGCCCGGCATATCGGCAAGGAAGGATGGCAGGTCGGTACGGGAAATGAGTTCCCTGGTGCCAAGAGGCAAACCGGAGAACGCCGCCTGAAAGGATGAATCATCCAATGCGTCGATGTCGCGTAAAAGCCGCAAGCGCTCGCGGTCGCCACCGTCGCAGAAGATCTCCTCCATCGCGTGAACCGCGTCCACATCGACGCGTTGCCGCAAGGAAGACCACCATTCCTTCGTCATGAAACCTCCCATATTTCCGCCCCAACGTTCAATATAGGCTAAATCCCAGTTGGTGTGCCGCACGTCACAGAGGCCGGGACCTACCCGTTTCGTAGTGCAGAAGTACAGTCACCCGTCACATTAGAGGGTGTGTGCTTTGCGCTTGTTTTTTCGTTGCGCTGCAAAGGCTGGTATCACGACGTATATCATCGTCCAGACAAGCGATTTCATGACGTATCCAAAGAGATCTCGAATTGTCGGATCCGAACCGTATAGCTGGTATCCAATTGCGAGTTGCACAAGGAACACTCCGGGGAAGACGACGAGTACCCGACGAAGGAGGTATCGCCATTTCAGAGGATGCCTCCGAAGTAGCTCATCCTCTGCCAGATCTACTCCATGGTAGCTGCGAATCAGGGATGTTGTGATCATGATGAAGAGTGCAACGATCAACAACGTTATGAGGACCGAGGACTCTGCTGGAAACCAAAACCGAATGGCCACAACGCCGATGAGACATCCAGCGACGGTGAGGTTCATCGTTGTGTGAGCAGCACGATGCCGCAGTGCCACCATCACTTCATCCTGCTCGATAGACCCGCTGGAGCCGACGCCAAACCATGCCTTGATGCGCCGGATCATTGCATATCTCCCGCCGACTCCTTTGAACGCTTGGAACGAATCACATAGTATGCATACATACCGAGCGACCAGAAGACGAAGTTGAACACCGCGGTGAATACCAGCTTGACGGGCTTGTGTTCATCGTCGGCGAACCATGTGAAAATGGTCATGAACAAGGCAAAGAGAGCTCCACGGAGCAGGATCTCATTGCGGGCCGCCTTGCGTTGCTGCTTCGTGGTAAGCACCGCCTCACTTGCGGCTCCGATGACTCCACGAATCTTCACTGTAACAATGTAGACGAGACCGATAAGCATGGACGCAAAAACGAGCGTAATGCCAACGAGCTCAAGCTCGGGGAAGAGGAATAGATACACGCCACCGACAAGCATCATAGCAGCAAGACTCGTCACAAGCACGAAATGTCCAGTTTGATACAATCGATAGCGGAGGACCTCATCCTGCATGATCATTGATTCGACGCGATGAATGTTATCCATAGGTTCCATGTGTTACTCGTCCTCCAGAATGAAGATGTTATCAACCCGCTCACCGAGAACCTTCGCAATCCGCAATGCAAGCGTCACTGATGGAGAATAGGTGCCTTGCTCGATGTAGTTGATGCTTTGCCTGCTCACGCCAACACGCTCGGCAAGTGTGCCCTGCGTGATGCCGAGTTCGTTTCGTACATCACGAACGCGATTGGTGCATTTCGGATCAGTCATTGTCAAATATACTTGACATATCGGATGCTGTCAAGTATTCTTGACATTCAATGATGGTACTTTTGCCGCATGGAATTCATCGTCAAGAACCCAGCGTTTCGCCAAACCATCATCGGACACCTCGAGCGACAGGAGTTCATGAAGCACATCGGCTGCCGGCTCACCGCAATTGAACCCGGCTACGTGGTGGCAGAGATCGACCTTACCAAAGAGCACCAACAACAGCTTGGGCTTGTCCATGGCGGCGTCACGGCCACCATTGCCGACGTTGCAGCGGGCTTCGCGGGATTCACCCTCGTTGGCCCCGATGAACACACCGTTACCGCCGAATTCAAATGCTCGTATTTCCGCAAGGGTAGGGGGCGAATACTGCGCGCCATCGGCCGCGTGGTCAAACCCGGCATGGCATTCCACTTCTGCGAGGCAGATGTATTCTGCATCGATGACCAGGGGAATGAAGAGCTCATCGCCCGGGCCACCACGACGATGGCGGTGATACAGGAGAATTACTGAATTACGGAATTACTGAATTACTGAATTACTGAATTACTGAATTACTGAATTACTGAATTACTGAATTACTGAATTACTGAATTACGGAGGTACGTAGGTACGTATGGACGTTGTAGGGGCGAGACGTTGTAGGGGCGAGACGCAGTCTCGCCCGCCGTACAATCGCAGAAGGAAAATCATGACCTTCTGCACGCGATTTTTGTTGTGTTCGTCACATTGCAGGTTCCACGGGCGAGACTGCGTCTCGCCCATACAACGTCCTTCGGTCCTTCCGTAATTCCGTAATCAGGATTATTCGATGAATACAATTCTCTGGGTCGACGACGAGATCGACATTCTCAAGCCCCATATCATTCTGCTGCAGCAGCGTGGGTATAACGTGGACACTGCAACAAACGGTGAAGATGCCATTGAGATGGCGGGGAAGAAGCGCTATGATCTTGTCTTCCTCGATGAGTCGATGGTGGGGATGTCCGGACTGGACACATTATCGGTGCTGAAGGATATTGATCATTCCACTCCGGTGGTGATGGTGACCAAGAATGAGCAGGAGTCGCTCATGGAAGAGGCCATCGGCAGGAAGATCGATGACTATCTGACCAAGCCGGTGAACCCCACACAGATCCTTGCTGCCTGCAAGAAGTTTCTGGAGTCGCAGCGCATCGCGGAAGAGAAAATCACTCAGACGTTTCACCAGGACTACTCCAATCTGACGCGGAAGCTGATGGACCGCATGGAGTGGAGTGACTGGCTGGATGTGTATCTGAAGCTCGTTCAGCGATCCATTGAACTCGACAAGCATCCGGATGTTGGACTCGAGCAGTCTCTGCGCGGACAATGGAAAGAGTGCAACGCCGAGTTCTCGAAGTTCATCGAAGATGAATACCCTGATTGGCTCACGGATAAACGGACTGAAGGGGGCCCGCTGCTCTCGCCTCATGTCGCCGATCAGTTCCTGATTCCGAAGCTTGCCAACGGACGTCCGACGTTCTTCATTGTGGTTGACTGTATGCGCATGGATCAATGGATGATGATGGAAGAATTCATCCGACCAATGTTCAACGTGCATCGTGACTACTACTGCTCGATCCTCCCAACGGCTACGCCGTATGCACGGAACAGCATCTTTGCCGGGCTCTATCCGACGGAGATCAACAAGCATTATCCGCAGTACACGATCGATGAGCGGGGCACCGACGAACACACCCTGAACCGCCACGAGAAGGAGCTTCTTCAACTGTTGTTGCAGCGCAGGCGCGTGCAGTTGAAGAACGAACTGACCTACATCAAGATCATCGACACGGACTTTGGCAAGCGCATTGAGGCCGATATCCTGCGTCACGCAAAGAACCACCTTACAGCCATCGTCATCAACGCGGTGGACATGATTGCCCACTCGCGCTCAGACTATCCGATCCTGAAGGAGATTGCTCCTGATGAGTCGGCCTACCGCTCGCTCACGCGGTCATGGTTCCAGCACTCATCCTTTTACGGAATTCTACGTGCCCTGTCAACCGTCAAAGACGTGCAGATCGTTATCACCACTGACCACGGATCCGTGCGCTGTATGCGCGGCTCCAAGGTCATTGGAGACCGTGAAACGACTACCAATCTGCGCTACAAGATCGGCCGCAATGTGCAGGCCGAATCGCGCGATGCCATGATCATCCGCGATCCGCAGTCGATGCGCATTCCCACTGGATCCGGCTCGTCCACATCGGTCGTTATTGCCAAGGAAGACCACTACTTCGTCTATCCAACGGACTACAATCGATACCTCGCCAAGTACAAAGACTCCTTCCAGCACGGTGGAATTTCTCTCGAAGAGATGGTCCTTCCCGTCGTAACTTTGGAGCCCCGTTAGGCACGCGGTCACTCCAAGGCCTGCGGGAAATGTCGGATTGTAGGGTTCCTTCCATGGACCAAACGCCCCTTCACTCGCAGAGTCAGCGTCACACGCAGGATCTTGCCGAGGAGTTTGCAATTCAGCTTCAGCCCGGTGACGTGGTGGCCCTCGTTGGTGACCTCGGCGCCGGTAAAACGGAGTTCGTGCGTGGCGTCTGCCGTCACTTTCAGGTGCAGGATATCGTTACAAGCCCCACCTTTGCCATCATCAATCACTATGATGGCCAGTTGGCAGGGGGCTCCCCGGTGACGATCTATCACGTGGACCTTTATCGGATCGATACACCGGAACAGCTCCGCTCGGTTGGCTTCGAAGAAATGGTGCATGCGCCTAATGCAATCAAGTTCATCGAATGGCCCGAAAAGGCCAGCCACGAAATGCCCGAACGCCACTGGACGGTGACGTTGCGAAACGATGCTTCTGACGACAATGCACGGTTGATCGAGATCACTGCGCCGGAACGGCAGATGATTACGGATTACTGATAACGATCGTCATCCCAGTGCGGTCCGGGATCCATGGAGGATGGGCCTTGGCCTTTGCCTGGGCGTCGTGGATGAAGACAATGGATTCCCGCTTTCGCGGTAATAACGAGGATGAAGACAATGGATTCCCGCTTTCGCGGGAATGACGTGGATGAAGACAATGGATTCCCGCTTTCGCGGGAATGACGTGGATGAAGACAATGGATTCCCGCTTTCGCGGGAATGACGTGGATGACCAAAACCTAAAACCCAAAACCCCAAACCCCAAACCAGCCCATGCATATCGCCCAACGCATCTCCCGACTCGGCACGGAAACAGCCTTCGAAGTACTTGTCAAAGCGCGCGCCCTCGAGGCTCAAGGAAAGAACATCGTTCACCTAGAAATTGGTGAACCAGACTTCGATACGCCACCGAATGTGATCCAGGCGGCAAAGGATGCGCTTGATAACGGGTTTACGCATTATGGTCCGGCAGCAGGCTTGCCCGATGCACGAAAGGCTGTCGCTGATTACGTTAACAAGACGCGTGGTTATGCCAAGTACGATGCTGATCACGTGGTGATCACTCCGGGTGCTAAGCCGATCATGTTCTTCGGCATGATGGCCTGCATCGACGAGGGCGATGAGGTGATCTATCCAAACCCGGGCTTTCCGATCTACGAATCGGTGATCAACTTTCTGCAGGCCAAGCCGGTGCCGCTGCAGCTACGCGAAGACAAGGAATTCCGCTTCGATGTGGACGACCTCGCTGCGCTGATCACGCCAAAGACGCGCATGGTGATCATCAACACGCCTCAGAATCCGACAGGGGGCATTCTTACTCGTGAAGATCTGCGCGCCATTGCAGATCTGGCCATCAAGCACGACCTGATCGTTCTGAGCGATGAGATCTATTCACAGGTCACCTACGGCGACTTCAAGCACACGTCGATCACGGAGTTCGACGGCATGGAGGATCGCACGATTATCCTCGACGGATTCTCGAAGACGTTTGCCATGACCGGCTGGCGTCTCGGCTACGGTCTATTCCCGAAGGATATTGCCAAGGTCGTTGCCAAGCTTCAGACCAACGTCACCTCCTGCACAAGCTCGTTCACACAAATGGCCGGCGTGGAGGCTCTTGATGACCGCACGTTGCCGTATGTAGCGGAATTCCTCAAGGAGTTCGAGCATCGCCGTGATGTAATCGTCGAGGGCCTGAACAAAATCCCCGGTTTCCGTTGCCACAAGCCCCATGGCGCTTTCTACGTGTTCCCCAACATCGAAGGCACGGGAATGACGTCGCAGGAATGCGCCGACTACCTCCTCTATGACGGGGGAGTGGCTTGCCTCTCCGGTACGGCCTTCGGAGCATTTGGCGAAGGATTCATTCGATTCTCATACGCCAACAGCATTGAGAACATCGAGGAAGCTCTGCGTCGCATCGACGCTGCCATCCGCCGTAAAATGGGGTTGTGATGAACCGGTTCCAAGATGCAGGTCAGTTCATTCTGCGTGTTGGCATCTCAGCACTCATGATGACGCATGGCTGGCCGAAGCTCCAGAAGCTCAAGTCAGGGGGCGAGATTGAGTTCTTCGACTTCATGTGGATGGGGCCGACGGTTTCGCTCGCTCTTGCCGTTGTGGGCGAGTTCTTCGCCCCCTTGCTCATCATGATCGGCTACAAGACAAGATGGGCGGCCGCACTTTCAGCCTTCACAATGGGCGTTGCGGCGTTATACGTCCACTACGGCGACTCACTCGGGGATAAAGAACCGTCGCTAATGTACTTCTTCGCCTTCCTCGCAATCATGCTCATGGGCGCGGGGAAATGGGCGGCTGAGAGAGAAACGAAGCGTCAGTAATAGCCCCGGGCCTTGGCCCGGGGAAAGAGACGTGTTGTCAAATGTTTCACCGCACGATTACGAACATCGTCATCTGGCCCCCGCGCTCAGCAAGATAAAGGCCTGATACAAGCTGCGTAACGTCGATCGTGTTCATCACGGAGTTGACGAGTAGCGTGCCATCAAGTGAGAAAATCTTGACTTGGCTTTCGACGCTGTATGGGCACTCGGCATGAATCGTTAAAACGTCCGACGCGGGATTGGGATAGACACGGAAAGGGGCTGAAGGGTTTGGCTCATATACCGAGGTCAGCTGACTGTATTCGTAGGCTCCGAGATCACGCTGCGCAATGCGAATGCGATTGTCGCCCACATGTACGTACTCAAGCACAGGAGAAAGCGGTAGATCTGTGTAGTCCTTGACGGTTGAGGTGGCCGTGCCGGGATCGACAGCGCGGTTACGGGCAGGGGATGAAGCCGTCAAACGGTAGTCGTACGACGCGGCATTGACGAGGCCCGCATCAGAAGCGGTCTTCCAGGCGAAGTTGTTGGTGGTATCGACCGTTGTTGCCCCACCGATGAGGACGTCCAGGTTGCCAATGTAGATGTTGTTCACTGCTCGTATCAGCTTGGTCTTCGAGTCGGTGCGCAGCAACGTACCAAGACCTCGATCAGAAACGACCGTGTTGTGCGAGATGTATAATGAGTTATCAACGGTATCGCTGAGTCCTTCAAGGCCGTAGCCGATAACGTTCCCATTCTCAGCATTCGCCCCCTTGTGAATAAGGTTCCCGATGATCACCGAGGTGCCGCCGTTGGGCAGATCGATATTGCGCGAACCAGTGCCGCCTTCGTTGGTGATGCGGTTGTAGGCGATGTAGTTGAAGTGCGCTCGCGACTTGCATTCATGGCCAACGAGCGTGCCATGCGAGTAGTTGTAGCGGAAGATGAAGGCCTTGACGTGATTGATGTAGATGGCGTGCGATAGTCCGTCTCCCGCGCCGCTCTGCTCAAACTCCGAGCCCTCCACAATGATCGTACTGTTAAGGTTATTGCCCGCCAAAATGCCGTCCTGGTTCTTTCGAAAAGCGCAATTGCTAACGGTGATGTTGGTTCCCTCGACGCGAATACCAGCCCCATTGCGATCTGGCACCACACAGTCACGAAAGTCGATTCCCGCAACGACGCAGTCATTCCCCTTGATTACCCAGATGGCCTTCTGCTCTGCGGCCTTGCCATCCGCCTTGAGTACGGCCATGAGGCGATCATTGGCAGGGGGTGCAACCATCAGCTTTAGCCTGTTTGCTCGCCACACCGCAACGTCGCCCACGAATTCCACCGGGTCGATCCAGACCTCGTCGCCGTCTTTTACCAAGCCTGCCACCGCACTCGGCACCTTGTACATCTGCGATGGTCCAACACGCCAGACGTCGGCATTAGCCTGCCTCGAGAGAAGCAGGAAGGTGATCAGCAGAAAAGCACTGATGGGCTTCATGGTGTAGGTTTTTCGAGTGAAATAATTGCGTCCTTCACATCATCAATGCGCTTTATAAGTGCCGCCTGCGCGTCGAACAGCCCTTGATTGTAATAGTAGGGGCCGATCTCTCGGTTGAAGAAGTCGACAAGAAACTCAGCGTCAAAACGACCAATCTCAATCGAGAGTTCGTCATTGCAATAGGTACGCACCCGATCAATCAATTCCTGACGATGTGCGGGAGAGAATTCAATCATCCTCAAAGCTACCAAACACAAACGAGCACGCACCGTCATCCCCGCGAAAGCGGGGATCCATGTGGCAAGCACCGTCATCCCCGCGAAAGCGGGGATCCAACTGAAAGGGATGACCATGGGACGAATGGATTCCCGCTTCTGCGGGAATGACTTTCCTTGCTGACATCCAGACACACTGATGTTCACGACGATGTTCCATTCTCAAATCTACCAAGCACAAACGAGTAGGTGCGAGAAGCAGTCTCGCCCAGTTGAAAGATCTGATCAGTAGATTCGGGAATGAAGCCACACACAAACGAGTATCCCGCTTACTACGCGAAGTACATCGACGCTCTTGGAGAGGTTGATCTGACTTCCATTCTCATTTCGCAAATCGATGAAATCAAGACGCTATCATCTCTCACCGACGAGCGAGCGTTGTATCGCTATGCAGAAGGGAAATGGAGCATCAAGGAGGTTCTCGGCCACCTCATTGACTGTGAGCGTGTGTTTGCCTTTCGCGCCATGAGCATTGCACGGGGCGAGCAGCAGCCCCTTCCTGGCTTCGATGAGAATGCATACGTCGCAAATACATCTTTCGATGCCCAGCCGGTGTCGCATCTCATTGAAGAACTCATCAGTGTCCGCCATGCCACCATCACGTTGCTTCGTAGCCTAACACCAGACGAACAACTTCGCTCCGGCACAGCAAACGGTAAACCCATCACCGTGCGCGCCCTGTTCTGGATCATTGCAGGGCATGTAAAGCATCATGCGGAGATATTGAGGACGAGGTATTTGTAGGGGCGAGACGCTCTCCATGTTTGTTGCCGGAGCAAGGAGCGTCACGCATTGCTCGGAAATTGGCACGAAGAGGGTAAATGTGCGCGGCTTTCAACCGCGGTTTTCTATTAGAAAACATTTACCTTTGTCATGTTCAACATTATCTCTCGTCGAACGCTGCTGAGATATGCTCAGAGGCATCCATCGGCGGCGACTGCACTTTATCGCTGGTACGCGGAAATGCTCCATTCCGCAAGTCGGAACTTCAATGAACTGCGAACGGAGTATCCTGATCTCAGCATTGTTGGTGATGACCGTGTGGTTTTCAATATAATGGGAAACAGGTACCGGCTTGTAGTGCGAATTGTCTTCGATTATCGCGTTTTGCAGATAAAGTGGTTTGGAACTCACCATGAATACGACAGAATCAACGTTGCGACAATTCAGCACTAGGAGACTCCTCACATGGAATTAGCAGTCATAAAATCCGAGCGCCAGTATAAGCGAACGCTGCGTTGGGTTGAACAGCAGTTCGACAACAAGGTGCGACTCAATACGCCAGAGGGACGTAAACTCGAGGTGACGCTCGTTCTCATCAAGAAATACGAGGACGAACATTACCCTATTCCAGCGGTTGATCCGATAGAGGCAATTCGTGAAAAGATGGAGGAGATCGGACTGCGTAACAAGGATCTTGTAGGCATTGTTGGTAGCAAGGGTTATGTATCGCTAATCCTAAATGGCCGCAAGCCCCTTACCCTCGAGATCGCCCGCATCTTTCACCGATTGCTGAAGATACCCGCTGAAGTCTTTCTTAAGTGAGGTGAGTACAGTCCCATGTCCAACACTCCAGCCGAGGGCAATCATGGCATGAAGATGGATCCCCGCTTTCGCGGGGATGACGATGGCAGGGATGGATCCCCGCTTTCGCGGGGATGACGATGGCAGGGATGGATCCCCGCTTTCGCGGGGATGACGATGGCAGGGATGGATCCCCGCTTTCGCGGGGAAGACGATGGCAGGGATGGATCCCCGCTTTCGCGGGGAAGACGATGGCAGGGATGGATCCCCGTTTTCGCGGGGATGACGATGGCAGGGATGGATCCCCGCTTTCGCGGGGATGACGATGCGTACTTCAGTAATTCAGTACTTCAGTAATTCTCAAACATGCCCATCCGGCTGGCTCACGCTTTCGAGGTGTGTGAACACCTCGGTGTTGTGATCGATGGCGGCGCGGACAAGCTCTTCGCACGACGTTGCAAGTGAATGGGCATCGTGCATGGTCATGTCATCGGGGAGGATGAGGTGATAATCGACATGAACCATGTTGCCGGACGAGCGCAGGCGCAGTCGATGATAACTACAGTTATGGTCGAGGCAGAAGTCGGTGAGAACAAGCTGCACGCGCTGCTGAAGCTCGGGGTCGGAGGAGTCCATTAGCCCCTTGATAGAGATGGACATCAGTTTGCCGCCCTCGTAGATGATATTTGCTCCGAAGACGATAGCGATCACCGGATCCAGCCACAACATGCCGGACCACTGGGCAATGAACAGTCCGGCCACAGCGCCGGCACTGGTCCAGACATCGGTCATCACATGACGTCCGTTCGCCTCAACGATAAGGACCTTGTTCTTCTTCCCAACGCCGATGAGATACCACCCGAGGGCAAGATTGATCAATGCCGCTCCGGCAGTGATCGACATGCCGATATCTAGCTTCTGCAGGGAAACACCGGTAACGAGCTTTTCTGTGGCACTCACGATGATGACGATTGCCGCAATGCATATCAGCCCGCCTTCGACGCCGGCCGACATGAAGCTGACCTTGTCGTGTCCGTAGGGGTGATCCTCGTCAGGGGGCTTTGTACCCACCCGAAGCGCATACCACGCGAACCAGACAGCTACTATGTGCACCACGCTCTCGGCCGCGTCAGAGAAGATCACGGACGAGCCCGTCATGAGATACGCGATCCACTTGGCAACGAGCATAAGCACGCCCGTTGCCAGTGATAGATTCATCGCACGCCGATTGATCGCCTGTTCGTTGATCACAGGAATGGCGCCTTAGGTATTCAGCGTCTTAAGGAACTCGTCGTTCGATCGTGTGGCACGCATGCGTTCGAGAAGCGTTTCCATTGCTTCGATCGGTGGATCGTCGCCCAGAACCTTGCGCAGCAGCCAGATCTTTGCCAGCACATCCGGCTCGAGAAGGAGCTCTTCGCGACGTGTACCCGAGCGGTTTACGTCGATAGCAGGGAAGATGCGACGCTCGGCGATCTTGCGCTCGAGCACCAGTTCCATGTTGCCGGTTCCCTTGAACTCCTCGAAGATCACCTCATCCATTCGTGAATTCGTGTCCACAAGCGCCGTGGCTATAATCGTCAGCGAGCCCCCTTCCTCAACATTGCGGGCAGCACCAAAGAACCGCTTTGGACGTTGCATGGCGTTGGCATCAACACCGCCCGAGAGCAGCTTGCCGGATTGCGGCACAACCGTGTTGTGCGCACGAGCAAGGCGAGTGATGGAGTCGAGAAGGATCACAACATCTTGCTTTGCCTCAACCAGACGCTTGGCCTTTTCAATGACCATCTCGCTGACCGCCACGTGACGGTCTGCCGGCTCGTCGAAGGTTGATGCGATGACCTCGGCGTTTACCGAACGGATCATGTCGGTGACTTCTTCCGGACGCTCATCGATAAGCAGTACGATAAGCTTTACTTCGGGGTGATTACGCGAGATTGCGTTTGCCAGCTTTTGCAGAAGGATCGTTTTACCGGCCTTTGGAGGGGAAACAATAAGGCCGCGCTGACCTTTACCGATGGGGGACACAAGGTCGATGATCCGTGTGCCATACTCCTGCTGCATGGTCTCCAGGCGCAGGCGCTCCTTCGGGTAATACGCTGTGAGATTTTCAAACAGCGGACGGGGCTTGTTCTCCACAAATGGAATGTAGTTGATCGAGTCAACCTTGATCATGCTGAAGAACCGCTCACCCTGGCGTGGTGCCCGGATGTATCCCTTGAGCGTGTCACCCGTACGAAGGCCGTAACGTTTTACTTGAGAAGGGGCGATATAGACATCGTCAGGCGACGGTAGATAGTTGAAGTCCGCCGAGCGTAAGAATCCATAGCCGTCAGGAAGAAGCTCCACCACGCCGGTGGTGATACTGATGCCCTCACGCTGAGACTCGCGCATCTGGCGTGCATTCTCGGCCTCGACTATGCGGTTGATGAGATCCTGCTTTTTAAGATCGGCAAAGTCCTCAATGTCGAGCGTTTGCGCGAGTTCAATGAGCTCTGCCATCTTCTTGAGCTTCAGCTCATTCACATCGATGACCGGGCCCGCCAGCATCAGCTCGCGCTCTTCGCGTTCGATCTCCGCCTCGAATGCACGGTCACGGAAATTCTCGCGACGGTCGCGTCCGCGGCCGCGTCGTCTGTTACGTCCACCGCGGTCTGCGTACCGATCGCCCCCTCGAAAATCACGAGGCTCACTGTCACCGCCCTGGCGTGCATCCCGGCGGTCTCCTTGACGGAAGTCACGTCGGTCATTGTCACGGCGCTCACCTTGGCGGACATCGTCACGACGCTCACCTTGGCGTACGTCTTCGCGGCGCTCACCTTGGCGTACGTCGTCACGGCGCTCACCTTGGCGGACGTCTTCGCGGCGCTCACCTTGGCGGACGTCTTCACGGCGCTCACCTTGGCGTACGTCTTCGCGGCGCTCACCACGGCGGTCGTCTTCGCGGCGCTCACCCTGGCGGTCGTTTTCGCGGCGCTCACCACGGCGGTCGTCTTCGCGGCGCTCACCCTGGCGGTCGTCTTCGCGGCGCTCACCTCGGTTGTCGTCCTCGCGACGCTCACCGCGGCGTTCGGCGCGACGATCTTCTCCGCGGTCCGCACTGCGAGCTTCGGTGCGGTCATTTCGATCGCTCTTCTGCTCCGCACGTGGCTCATTGCTACGCTCAGCGCGTGGTTCGTTCCGCGGCTCTTCTCGACGCTGCTCAGGTGCCGGCGAAGGAGCATCCGGCGACGGCGCTTCGGCCGCAGCCTTGGTGCGACGTCGCGTCACCTTCGGTGCCGGCTCGGCGGATTCCGCCGCAACGGGTTTTGGTTCGGTTTCTGATTTGGCAACCTTTGTTGCCTTGCGTGCGCGCGGCGCTTTTGGTGCGCGCTCTGGTGTCTCTTCAGACATACAACGTTTGGGATAAACGGTGGGGTAAAAAGTCGATCGACGTCTTGGCGCTCCCTTTGCGGCAGATCACCGCGGAGCGTTGAAGGTACATCGGTAGGGAAGGTGAGCCGATTCGGCACCGTGATCATGGCAGAACAGCTTAGGAGATCTCTGCGGCGCGGCGGCCTTTGCAATATACGACCCAGAGGCATCGTACAAGCCCTCTGGCCGAGACTTCGTATATTTGTTCTTCACGGCGGGTGTAGCTCAGTTGGTAGAGCCCCAGATTGTGACTCTGGTTGTCGCGGGTTCAAGCCCCGTCACTCGCCCAAAGATGGAAAAAGACCACGCCGCGGTAGATGATGCCGTGGCGTGTGTCGTTTACGGGGGTGGTAATTTCGTCGCATTCGCCCATGGTCTGCTTTGTCCTTCATACCCACCTTCCCTATGTACTGCATCATGGGGCGTGGCCACACGGAAGTGATTGGCTCTGCGAAGCCGTGGCGGAATGTTACATGCCGCTGATCAACATGTGCGACCGTCTTGCTGACGATGGCATTCGGGCGGGACTCACCCTTGATATCTCCCCGATCTTGTGTGAGCAGCTGGCACATCAGGATTTTCCGGCACTGTTCGAGCGCTATTGTGCCGAGCATGCCGATCTCGCAAAGGCCGATGCGGCGCTCTTTGCCGAGCAGGGGGCTGAGCCGGAGCGCATAGCTGTTGCCACATTCTGGCAGCAGTGGTATGAAGAGTGCGCGGAGACGTTCCGTGAGGTATATGATCGTGATATCGTTGGGCAGTTTCGTCGACTTCAAGATGCCGGTATCATCGAGATTATGACCTGCGGAGCAACGCATGGATACTTCCCGCTGCTCGCAGAGGACGAGAGTATCTACCGTCAGGTTGAGATAGCAGTGCGTGCCCATGAGCGGCACTTCGGACGTCATCCACGTGGCATCTGGCTTCCGGAATGTGCCTACCGTCCGGGGTATCCGTGGCGGACCTTTTTGCCAGTCTTTGCCTACTCGCAATTGCAGCATCGGGAGTCGATCGAGAGTATTCTGCAGCGTCACAGTCTGCAGTACTTCGTCAGCGATGAAGGGGCTCTCTCAGCGTCGCGACCATTAGGGTTCGTCGATGAGCGTGGTAACCGCACGCCAACAGAGCAGACAGTTGGAACTGTCCGACAGCGCCTGGAACATCTCTCCGCGATGGACGTCTATCGCGTGGGGTCAGCAGTAGCCGATGCCACGGTGTCGGTGTTCACGCGTCACACACAAACGGCACTCCAGGTGTGGAGCGGCTCGTCCGGTTATCCGGGAGATGCCGACTATCTTGATTTTCACAAGAAATTCAGCAACTCGGCTCTGCGGTACTGGCGAGTTACGGACAACAAGGCCGACATGGCCTATAAGCAGCCGTATGTGCGTGAATGGGCAGTGCATCGTGCCCGGGAACATGGTCGGCATTATGCCGCTCTGATCGAACAGACGCTGCACAATCGCCGGTCACAGACGGACGCTCCGGTGGTTCTTACGCTTCCATTTGATACCGAACTCTTCGGACACTGGTGGTTCGAGGGTCCGCTCTTTCTTGAGGAAGTTCTTCGGTGTATCCATGCCTCGCCCCTTGCTCATTGCACTACCCTTGGTGAATGCCATGATGTGGTGCACCCTGATTGTGTGATCGCTCTGCCGGAATCTTCTTGGGGGAAAGATGGTGATCACAGTGTATGGATGAATGAGCAGACGCAGTGGACGTGGGAACGCGAGTACCAGCTTGAGTACCGGCTGCGTGCATTGTTCGAGAAGCATCCGCAGTATCGCTGGACGCCGCAGATGCGGAACGTGGCACGAACCATCATTCGTCAGATACTGCTTGCCCAAGCCTCGGATTGGCAATTTCTGATCTCGACATTTTCCGCAAAGGATTACGCCGAGATGCGCTTTCATAATCACGTTGAGGATGCCAAGCGCTGCTGCGACATATTTGAGAGACTGGCCGTTACGGGGCTAGTAACCGAAGATTCAACAGCGTATCTGCGTGAACTCGATGAGCGCGATAACATCTTCGAAGCGGAGATTGATCTCTATCTTGCACGTCATGGATCGTAGCTCGTCTGTTTTCGTCGCCATTGGGCGACAAATGCGCCTGTATCAGTGGGTGAAAAATCTACTCCTGATGGTGCCGATTCTGCTGGCTCACCGCACAAATGACATGTCGGCTCTTGTTATGTGCCTCTGGGGAATGCTGGCGTTTAGTCTCGTGGCATCAAGCGTGTACGTTGTTAATGACCTGGCTGATCTGGAGCATGACCGCAAGCACCCGCGCAAGCGCTTTCGTCCGCTTGCCCATGGTGACCTTTCGGTTGCCACGGCGCGTAGCATTGTAGCGATCTGCATCGTGATGGCGAGTTTTATCTGCGTGGTGCTGATGCCGATGTCCTTTACGCTGTGGCTCTTGACCTATGCTGTTGTTACATCGGCATATTCCTTCGTGCTCAAGCGCGTGGTGCTTGTGGATGTGATTGCGCTAGCCGGACTGTACGCCCTGCGCGTAGCTGCCGGTGGTGCCGCTGCAAAGGTTGAGGTTTCTCCGTGGCTGCTCGGCTTTTCGCTGTTCCTGTTCATGAGTCTGGCATTTCTGAAGCGCTATGCGGAACTGCGCGATACCATCGAGCGCGAGGGAACGCATGTGTCCGGAAGGGGCTACCACGTTGGTGATGCCAGCTTTGTCCTCGTTGCCGGCACGGCCCTTGGCTTCGTCGCAGTCATGGTGTTCACGATGTACGTCAATGGTCCACAAGTGCAGGCCCTCTACCACCATCCATATCGGTTGTGGCTTATCGCCCCCTGCCTTGTGTATTGGGTCAGCCATCTTTGGCTGACGGCGCAGCGAGGGTCGATGCATGATGACCCGATCGTGTTTGCCGCTCGCGACAAACACTCATGGGCCGTAGGCGCAGCAATCGCAGCAATCGCCATTTCGGCAACCTAAGGCGCATCAAACCAGCAGTCATGGAACAGCTACCATCGTCATGGGGTCGATACCCGGCTTCTCGCGCGCGCAGCGTTGTTGATGCTGCGTGGACGTCGGACGTCCCCAGCCGTGTTGACGCACCATTGCTTGCGTATGGACTCGGACGTTCATACGGCGATGTGTGTCTCAATGACGGTGGCGATGTGGTGCGGATGCATCGATGCGACCGAGTCCTGAGTTTTGATCGCGAACTGGGAATCATTCGCGCAGAGGCCGGATTATCAATTGCCGATCTCCTGCGAATATGCGTGCCGCATGGATGGTTTGTACCCGTTACACCGGGTACCCGCTACGTTACTCTCGGCGGGGCGGTGGCTAACGATGTGCATGGAAAGAACCATCATCGCGTTGGTACTTTCGGATGCCATGTCCGATGTCTGGAACTGCGCCGCACTGATGGTTCGGTGCACCTGTGTTCTCTGACAGATAATGCCAACCTTTTCTCGGCCACGATCGCCGGCATGGGGCTTACGGGCGTGATCACATGGGTAGAGATCCAGCTGCTCCCCATTGCCTCCCGCATAGTGATTCAGGAAAGTGTGAAGGCCAAGTCACTACACGATCTCATTGAGCAGACGGATGCCTCGGACGCTGACTGGGACTATACCGTCAGCTGGATCGATGTGATGTCGCGAGGTTCATCACTTGGCAGGGGGCTTGTCCTGCGCGGGCGCTTTCAGGATATGGCCGACGGTACGCTCGGAAAACCATGGAAGGGGCCGATCCTTTCTGTGCCAATCGAAGCACCATCGTGGCTGTTGAGTAAACCGACGATCTCCCTGTTTAATACCGTTTGGTACAATCGTCAGCTCGGACGCCTTAAACGCACAGAGCTCGATGCCGAACCGTTTTTCTATCCGCTGGATGCGGTAGGAAGCTGGAATCTTCTCTACGGACGTAGGGGCATGCTGCAGTATCAGTGCGTTATTCCCGCTGACGATGGCGAGCGCGTGATGAGGAGGATCCTTGAGGAAATGCAGAGGGGGGGAGTATCATCCTTTCTTGCTGTGCTCAAGAAGTTCGGTCCACTTGTCTCGCCGGGACTCATGTCGTTTCCTCGTCCGGGCCTAACCCTAACACTTGACATGCCCATCAGCGGTAAGCCGATGTTTGAAGCTCTCCACCGCTGTGACGAGCTTGTGCACTCCGTTGGTGGACGTGTCTATTCGGCCAAGGATTCTCGTGTACGGGGCTCTATGTTCCGCGCAATGTATGCCGATGAGATTGCTCGGTTTTTACCGCACATCGATCCCGGAATGTCCAGCAGCTTCTGGCGTCGAATTATGAATGACGGAAAGGATATCGCGTGAACCCATCATCGATCGTGATCATTGGTGCAACATCAGGCATTGCCCAAGGCGTTGCCCGGCACTATGCCCAGCGTGGGTGGAATATCTACCTCGTGGCCCGCAATACCGATGCGCTCGCAGCGATACAGTCAGATCTGCTTGCACGGGGTGCTATGAAGGTAGAGTCGATGGCTGCCGATCTGCGTGATGTTTCAAGACATGACGAGGTCGTGAAAGGGGCTCAGCAGTTCAGTGAGACCATCGGAGTTGTGCTGATCGCCCACGGGATCCTGCGCAACCAGCTGGAGATAGATTACGACGCTGACGAGATGCTGCAGGTGTGGAACGTCAATGCCACCTCGTCAATCTCTCTTCTGCATCGTTTCGGAGTGGCGATGGAAACGCAGCGCAGCGGAACCATTGCTATCATCAGCTCGGTTGCAGGCGACCGCGGTCGACGCTCACTCTATACTTATGGTTCGACCAAGGCGGCCGTTTCGCACTTTGTTGCGGGGATGCGTGGTCGCTATAAGCCCCTTGGTATAAATGTGCTCGACATCAAACCCGGCCCGGTCGATACGCCGATGATGACCGGGCGCACACTCATGCTCGGGGCCACAGTCGAGACCGTCGCAAAGGATATTGTGGCCGCCATCGACAAGCGCAAAGGCGTCCTCTACACGCCGTGGTTCTGGCGCGTCATCATGCGCATTGTTCGTATGATACCAGAGCCGATCTTCCTGAAGATCAAGTTCTGATGACTGATGACAGATGACAGATGACAGATGACAGATGACTGATGACTGATGACTGATGACTGATGACTGATGACTGATGACTGATGACTGATGACTGATGACGTCGCACCTAAAACCCAAAACCCAAAACCTGCAACCTGTCATGCACACCACCATCGCTATTATCGGTTCCGGACCTGCCGGATTTACTGCTGCACTCTATGCCAGTCGTGCCAATCTTGGTGTAACGATCTTTGAGGGTACGCAGCCG
>VEQR01000039.1 GCA_018883125.1 Candidatus Kapaibacterium sp. | reverse complement strand
TCCCAATCCCGGGCTTGTGACCATTTGAGGAGAAAAACAGCGTGCGTCCATCAGGTGCGATGAATGGGGCTGATTCCTTGCCAGGCGTATTCACATCTGGTCCGAGGTTCTTTGCCTTGCTCCACTCGCCGAGGTCATCATCCCAGTCACAATACCAGATATCAAAGTCGCGTTCATCTTCTTCATCGGGGTGATTCGGAGACGGGCGATTCGACGCAAAGTACAGGCGTGACTTGTCGGGAGCGATATACGGCTGCGATTCCCAGAACTCGGTATTCACGTTTGGACCGAGGTTCTTCGGCTCCGTGAACTTGTCGCCGTCAACCTTTGCTTCCCAGATATCGCAGTAGCCGATACCACCCGGACGATTACATCCCGTGAAGTACAGCGTCTGACGATCAGCGGCGATCGATGCTGCGCCTTCGTCGCTCGTAAGATTGATCTCACTGAGGTTGATCGGTTCACCAAACGTCGTGTCGTGATTGTCAGCCTTAATCGCCTTCCAGAAGTCGTGCGATGGGCGTCCTTCCGTCACGTTGTATTTGCTGCCCGGACGCTCTGAAACGTAGTAGAGCGTTTTCCCGTCAGCACTGATCGTTGGAGCGTAATCAAGACCGTCGTGATTTATGGCACCAAGATTGATAATCCGAATCTTCTTCGGATCACTCAGCACGTCACCACGAGTATCGTCTTCGGCCTGTACACCAGGATTAATTGTAGCGCTGTACAGGTACAACACCTTGTCCGGTACACCAGCCTGCACGTACGAAACGACGCAGGCAAGAGCAACAACGCAGACCGAAACATATCGGCGTATCATAGGCTTCTCGTCCCTTGAAAAAATGTTCGCTCCCCACCTATTCATCTGTCAGCTCGACAATATCGAGGCGTGACAGGCCTAAAAAATAGGTAAATGTGGATAACCGCCAAAGCCAATTTCTGAGAATTCAGAGATTGTATCGAAACTCCAGCAAAAACTGCAATGTCGATACGCGGAGCTGGCCACCGTCAACACTCAATTGTGTTATCGGCTGAAACACCTGAACGATCGGCACGAGGACAGTCGATACGTCCATGCCCCATGGCCGCTTTGACCGACCAAGAACGATCTCGTACCCAGCTGCAAGCGTCACACCCAGCTGCAGGGAGGAAAGGTTCTTGTACGGCCCGTTCTCCAGAGTAACGGTACCGGAACCGTTCTCACCAAAGACCACATCGGCTACTTCACCATCAGGAAAGACCGTCGTTTTGGTCTCTAGGGTCTTGGTATGGACGAGGTCCGACGCAACCACATACCCAGCAGAGATACCTGCTCGGCCGAACAACCGACCCGACACGTGGTACTTTACATACGGATTGATGCTCAGCATCTGAAAGCTGAGTGTTGCTTCATTTTGAAACGTCAGCGGAACGGAATACAGCCTGCCGGTCGGGCTTGTCTGGTCCACGCCTTCCTGCTCGCGGAAGCGGCCAGTTATGCCCCTTCCTTCATATCCAATGAGTCCGCCAATGGTAAGTCCCGAACGGAGCTGGTGTTCGATCACCGCTCCGGCCACCATACCTGTTCCAGCCCCTCCGGTGAATGCACAGTCGCAATCCGTCACAAAAGTGCCACCCTGACTATTGAACGAAGGGCCAACGTAGCCGCCATACCACGTGTAGATGGGCTGCTCATCGGGTCCGAGGGGTGTGCTGGCCCCCTTCAATCGCTGACCGAACATCACCTGGCCGGAGCATACCAACAAAGTGAGGGCGATCATCGCCGTTATATGCGTTTTCATGGTCTTCATGATGAATTGAAGTCGAAACATAACTCTTGGACGGTTCTCGTTCACAACTATGGTTTCCCTATAATTGCGCTCTATGAGCAACGTTCAAGCACCTAACGACCTGCGTGACGAGCAGGCCGCACCTTTGATCGAGAATTCTGCGACGGTAGTGTTTCAAACAGCCCGCGGCATTGCGGTGAAACTCCTGAGTCGCTACGAAAATTCCGACGCGTATATCGACAAGCTTCTTGACGGCGAGCTCCGGCGCACTGAGCTGGAGGCTGCCGACCGTGCTTTGGTTACGGAACTGGTCAATGGCACGGTCCGATGGCAGTCGAGGATCGACTGGATCCTTATGGGCTTTTACCACGGTGAATTCGCCAAGTGCCTGCCCCTTGTCAAGAACGCCTTGCGAATCGCCCTTTACCAGATGATGTTCCTCTCGAAGATCCCCGCCCCGGCGGCGATCAACGAATCGGTGGAGATCGTCAAGCGTATCAAGGGAGACCGGCATGCCGGCATCGTTAACGGCGTTCTGCGAAACATCCTTCGCAACGTACAGTCGATCCGCTACCCCGATCGCAAGGAAAACGAGGTCCTGTATCTCTCCATTCATACCGCGCATCCGGCATGGATGGTGCGCCGCTACGTGGATCGATTCGGGAGCGAAGAGGCTGAGGCCCTGCTGAGCGCCAACAACCATCGGCCAATGCTTACCCTACGCGTGAACGGCCTGCGCACGAGCATCGAAGCAGTGACCGAGCAGCTGACCACCTCGGAGATCAAATTCGAGGTTTCACCGGTCCACTCAAATAGCATTCAGATCACGTCACTTCGAGATATTCGATCTCTATCGCTCTTCGCCGAAGGGTTGGTCAGCGTGCAGGATGCCAGCGCTTCACTGGCTGTTCACCTTGCCAATCCAAAGCCGGGTATGAAGGTCATCGACCTCTGTGCGGCACCCGGAGGAAAGGCCATAATGGCCGCCGAGCTGATGCAGAACAAGGGCTCGGTTGTTGCTCTCGAGAAGTATGAATCAAAGCTGCCGTTCATCAGCGATAACGCCAAGCGCCTTGGCACGTCGATCGTGTCTCCCGAGCAGGGCGATGCGCGGGAGTATCGATCCAGAGAACTTGCGGATATCGTTCTGGTTGACGCCCCATGCTCGGGCCTTGGAACGCTCTCGAAGAAGCCCGACATCAAATGGCGACGTCAGATCGACGATATCAGGAAAATGGTTGCCACACAACGTGCAATTCTCAGTAACGCGGCGACCCTAGTGAAGGTAGGGGGCTGCATTGTGTATTCAACCTGTACGATAGAGCCCGAGGAGAACGTCGATGCAGTGCAGTGGTTCCTCGAAGCAAACTCGAATTTCGTTCTTGAGCCGGCAGAGACGCTTCTTTCGGCCGATGTCTGCAAAGACGGCTACCTTCAGACCTTTCCACACAAGCATCACTGCGACGGAGCATTTGCCGCCCGACTTGTCCGCAAGTCCTGATACACCACAGCAGACCCATACTCGTACGTATCGTTTACAATCACTTTCAGTTCAAGGAGATTTCATGACTCGCCCCATGCTCACAAGCACAGTATTGGCCGCAATGCTTATCATCGGTTGCGCCAAGAAGGAAGAGGTCCAAGAGACCCCTGCCGCACAACCAGCCCCGGTAGAAGCAGCAGCCCCTGCACCCGTCGATAGCTCGGCTATCAAGGATTCAATTGCGAAGGCCGAAGCTGAGGCAAAGGAAGCAGCCGAAGCCGCAAAGAAGACAACGGCAAAGAAGCCTGCCAAGACCGGTGAAAAGCCTGCTGCCGAGCCAGCGAAGGTGGAAAAGCAAGCTGCACCAACACAGCAGATCCGCCAGAGCCGATAAGCGCCCTGCGGGAGACACGTACTCACATAGACAGATCCGAAAACAAAACGGGCGTCCATTTGGACGCCCGTTTTTTATTGCGGTTGGTGCGAGGATTACTTGGCCATCGGTCCTGCCGGCGCTGAATGACGCAGGCGGTCGAGTTCATCAAACTTCGCCTTGACGGCGTACGGGACGTCCTTGACGGTCTGATACGACACCACGACTTCCACATAGGCAGATGCTCCGGAACCCATGATATACGAACCGTTGCTCTGCTTCTTCAGCAGCACCTTGGCAAAATTGTACTTCTTGTCCGTCTCGTCGCGTGTACCCATTACGAAGGCAATACCGCTTGTGCTGGCCGGCAAACCATTGATCGGGAACATGCGCTCTCCGTTGGCTGCTGGTAGCGTTAGTGGCGCGGACTCGTACACATCATCGAGGCTGGTAACGTTCGTGTACACAACATCGTTGATGTACACGGTCTTGGAAACCTGTCCATTCGGGAACTTGTACTCGGCATCCACATAACGGCTCTGTCCGGGTGAACCGATCTTCGGATTGCCGGCTTCCTTGTCATCGAAGCAAAGGTCCCACTCACCACCATTGGCGATCTTCAGCACGGCAGGAACTCCGGCTGCACGGAAAATTCCGAGTCCGGAGCCTTCACTGCTGCTGCTGGATGAATACAGCTTGAACGTGCCCTCGGCACGGCGAGCCGGCGCCCACTGTACCTTTGGTGAGGCAAGTGATCGAACCGTGTCATTCTTCGCATACACGGCAAACTCATAGATCACGCCCTCGGTCAGTCCCGTTACCGTTGCGGTGCGGGTTGAACCGCCCGATACCGGCAGAGAAACCTTCATGGTACTTCCCTTGGTACCATACTCCACAACAAATCCTGTGGGTGTCACCGTGTCATTGGCTGCCAGCGTCCAGCGAAGACCGATGGACGTCTGATTGACAGACTTCGCTTCGAGCGACGCAGGGGCCTTGGGCACCGCAAGTGGTGTGTCCGTTGGCTCGGTAACAGAATCGCATCCGATCATCATGATCGCCGCAAAGGCAATCGACAGGATGCTCAGATTACGCCAGATTGATTTCATGCATTCCTCCGATGTGAAAAAAGTATAGAGTGATTGGTTCTCAACGTTTGCGTGGTCAGCTGTTTATCTCAGATCAATGGCCCATGCACCCGGGCGATTGCATGACGAAAAATGTCGGCCAAACGTGTTTCCAAGCCGACAACGTTAGCGATTCGTATCTCCGATTCAGTGCCCGCTACGCCAAGGAACATCAGCAACTCCTGCTGCATGATTCACGGCGCGCGCGGCGGTGAAGAGATAGTCAGACAGACGATTCAGGTAGTGCACTACATGCAGGCCAAGATCTTCTCTGCGCGACAATCCAACAGTGCAGCGCTCAGCGCGTCGGCACACCGTGCGTGCCAGATGCAGATATGCTGCGCCCGGCTCTCCACCAGGAAGGATGAAGACTTTAAGGGGCTCCAATGTGGCATCATGGACATCGATCCACGATTCCAGTCGTTCCACGTGCACACCGGTGATCCGCGGAATTGCGTATGCCGGCGGAGGATCAAGCGGTGTGGCAAGATCTGCTCCGAGAGTAAAAAGATCCGATGATACCTCTGTCAGCTGCTCACGCACATTGTCCGGAAGCGACTGCGCAAGTACCACACCGAGAACGGCGTTCAGTTCGTCAACAGTACCGTACGCCTCGATGCGCAGGTCGTCCTTGTCAACGCGGGTTCCGCCGAACAATGCCGTGGTCCCATCATCGCCGGTCTTCGTGTAGATGCGTATTGCCATGGGTGCGAAGATACCCCACCGGCACCTTTCGTAGGTTTGCAGAGTTATGCGCACCATGAACATCCTTTTCATCGGCGACGTGGTGGGCCATGTTGGTCTGCGCGAAGTACTCCGCCAGCTGCCCGACCTTCGTAAGCAATTCGCCCCCGACGTGGTCATCGTGAACGGCGAGAACATCGTCGATGGCAAGGGGCTTACCGAACGCGAAGCCAACGAGCTCTTCGCCGCTGGCGTCCATTGCATCACTACCGGCAATCACGTGTGGGAGAATTGGAAGTCTCGCCCCCTTCTGGCCGAACGGGCCGACGTGCTGCGGCCGATGAATTATCCGCAGGAGAATCCGGGACGGGGTTGGACGCTGATCACGCTGCCCGACAAGCGCGTGATTGCTGTCATGCAGGCACAGGGTCGCGCCTACATGCAAGCGATAGATTGTCCGTTCAAAGCCGTTGATGCTGCCATCAAACGCGTTGCAATGGACACGAAGATCATTATTCTGGATTTTCACGCCGATGCCTCGGCCGAGAAGATGGCCATGGGGTGGCACTGCGACGGACGCGTAAGTGCAGTGCTCGGAACGCATACACACACACAAACAGCTGATGCACGCATCCTTCCGAACGGTACGGCATTTATCTCCGATGTTGGCATGACGGGACCGTATGACAGCGTGCTGGGCATGAAGAAGGACATTGCTCTGAAACGACTTCTTCTTCAGACCGCTCACAAGTATGAAGTTGCCGAGGCCGACCTGCGCGTGTGCGGCGTTGCTTTGACGCTCGATGAATCAACAGGGAAGGCAACGTCAATCACGCCGTTTGCCTCGCCCCCTTTCAATCTTCAGCGATAACTACATAAGAGCCAGATCATGAACACCACCGGTTCAATGATGCATCACAAGGTCAAGATCCTCTGCACCATGGGTCCGGCAATCGCCTCGAAGGAAAAGGTCACCGCCCTGGTAAAGGCCGGAGCCAGCGCCTTCCGACTGAACATGTCTCATGGCAGCCATGAGACGCATGCGAAGAACGTTGAGATCGTCCGCCAGGTCGAATCGGAGCTTGATGTACACATTGCGATTGTTGCAGACCTGCAGGGCCCAAAGATCCGCGTAGCAGACTTTACCAATGTTGATGCAATTCCGCTTGTTTCAGGAACGGAAATTCGCATCGTCGATGCCTCTGTTGCCCGCTCTGCGGGTTTTAAAGCCAAGGAAACGGTGGTCCCGGTCACCTATCCATCGATTGCCCGCGACGTGAAGAAGGGCCACATCCTGCTGTTCGATGATGGCCTCATCAAGGTTCAGGTGCGAGATACCGATGGTGTTTCCGTGCGGGCCATGGTTGTTCATGGTGGACTGCTCAAGCCACGGAAGGGGCTAAACCTGCCGGACACGGCGGTCTCACAGCCATCGATGACCCCAAAGGACAGGGCCGACGTCAAGTTTGCTATTGAGCACAACGTGGATTACATCGCCTTGTCGTTCGTACGGAAAGCCGCTGATGTTGAGACGCTCAGAAAGTATGTCAGGAAACACGGTGGGTCCCAGTGGCTCATCGCCAAGATCGAGAAGCCGGAAGCGCTGACGAACCTGGAAGGTATCGTCAACGCGTCGGATGCCATCATGGTGGCTCGCGGTGACCTAGGCGTGGAGATCCCCGCCGCTGCCGTGCCGATCGTTCAGAAGCGCATCATACGCCTGTGCAATGCCACTGCAAAACCAGTGATCACGGCTACGCAGATGCTGGAGTCGATGATCCACAACGCTCGCCCCACACGCGCCGAGGCCAGCGATGTTGCTAACGCCGTACTCGATGGTACAGACGTGGTTATGCTCAGCGCGGAAACAAGCGTTGGTGCATACCCCGTAGAGGCCGTGCAAACCATGCGCACCATCTGCCACGAAGCCGAGGAAGTACTGCTCAACGACGGACGCCTGAACGAGCATTATGAGCCCCCTCACGGAGGCAACCGATCCAACACGGAATCGATCGCCGTGGCTGTGGCACAGATCGCCGAAGAGAAGCGTCTATCGGCTATCATCAGTCTTAGCTACAGCGGAGAGACCTCGAGGCTGATATCAAACCAACGTCCGCGAGCACCGATCTTCTCCGTCACCACAGACCAGTCCGTTGCGCGACGTATCGGCCTGCTATGGGGCGTTACCGGCGTTGTGATCGAGTCGCTGCATTCAACAGACGAAACAATCGACTTTATCAAATCGACGATGCTCCGCGAAAAACTCTTTCATCCGGGAGCTACGGTTGTGTTCACCATCGGGCGCCCCCTTGTTGGGAGAGCCCGAACGAACATGTTGTCGATCGAATCGATCGAGAAGTGAACTTATTCCCTATTGCTTGCCGGGCGTCTGCGATCCGGGCTTTGACGGCGCGTCCTTCATCGCCGCGGGGTCCGGCTTGAGCACGAACTCGCCGAAGTTTACCCCTGTGAGATACTTCGCTGCCGATGCGCGAATGCGTTCGGGCGTAAGATTCTTGACGTACTCATCGCGAAGCTTGTAGTTCGCATACGGCTCGCCATCGGCATCGAACTGCGACATCACACTCAGCCAGAAGCGGTTAGTCTTCAGTGCGGTTTCACGTTCCTTGACCTGGATCTCGCGGACCTTGGCAACGAGTGAATCCGGCACCATCTTGGTGCGGAGAGATTCCATCTCCTTCTTGACGGTGGAGACAAGCTCGTCCACACGTTCCGGATTGCAGCTGAAGATCACGTAGATCCCGAACTCCGGCTTCGGAATCCGATCGAAGTTCGGCTGCACCTGAACGAAGTACACGCCCCCTTTCTCTTCGCGAAGCTGCTCACGGAGCTGGATCTCCATCACCTCGCACAGAGCAGCCACATCATACCTGTTCTGTGGCGTATAGGTGAAATCGTCACCCGTTGTAAGGATCACAAAGCTCTTGGCTTCCTGACCCTTGTAAACTGTTTTACTGAAAACACCCCGACGGTTGCGCACTCCAACATCCTTCCATGTTTCCGTGGCCGCGTTCGACGGAAGCGATGCGACGTACGTTTCGCAGTACTTCTTCAGCGTATCCTCATCGAAGTTGCCAACGAAGTAGAACGTGAAGTCCGATCCGTACTTGAACCGCTCGCGATAGAGGTTGAAGGCCTTGTCGAGGTCTACCTTGTTCACATCCTGAGCAGACATCGGGCGTGTGCGCGGGTGATAGTTCGTGGAAACAGCGGCAACCGTGTCAAAGAATGTCGCTTCCGGACTCTTCTCCTTATTGGCTAGGTCTGCCTGCATCTTTGTTTTCCAAGCGGCAAAGGCTTCGGGATCCTTCCGTGGATTGACAAACCCAAGGTGAAGAAGTTCAAAGAACGTCCGCAGATCCTTCGGTGTAGAGCTACCGGAGATCACCTCGCGCTCCATACCGATCGATGGCGAGATGCCAACGTTCTTGCCCGTAAGAACCTTCATCAGGTCATTCATTGACAGTGAGGCAAGTCCTGACTGATCAACAACCGTGGCCGCGACGCTGTTGGTAAAGTGGTCTTCTTCGTTCGCCAGTGATTGTCCACCCCAACTCTGCGCAACGAAAAGTATCTCGTCGTTCTTGAAGTCGGTCTTCTTGTACACCACACGAGCCCCGTTCGAGAGGATCAGTTCCTTTGCATCAGCGTCAGGCAGCTGAGCGGACTTGATGATCTTCCCTGCTGTTGGCATCTGCTCCATAAGGGGCTTTGTTGGAACCGCATCAACGTAGGCGGGAATGTTCTTCGTTTCAATGGCATCCAGAAGATTCTTCACTTGTGCTTCTGGTGGCACATTATATCCGTTGCCCTGCGGCACAGAGATCGTTACAGCCCGATTGTCCTTCGTCAGTGTTGACGCAGCGATCGAATTGACATCTGCAACGGTGATTGATGGCACATAACGCTGGTAGATCTCCCACTCGTGCTCAATTCCCGGAACGGCTTCCGCCGTTAGGATGTGGCGCGTTAGCTCATCGGCAAACTGACGTGATTCCGACTTATCGCGCTCGTTGTAATACGTCTCCATCCGCGCAAGAACAGACGTCTTGGCGCGCTCCAGCTCTGTTGCCGTAAAGCCATGCCGCTTGGCACGCTCGAGTTCGGTGAAGAGCGCATTGATTGACTTGAGAATGTTCTTATCCGAAGCCGTAGCGGCCGCATACGTGGCACGCGTTTGACGCGCCAGGCCGAACTCACCAACAAAGGCCGAAGAAAACGGCGGCGGGTTCTTGCGGGTAAGTTCGGCAAGGCGAACGTTCACCATTTCCGCCACCATCTGACGGGCAATGCTCATTCGATAGTCACCATAGGTGCGGGTTGTATCGGCCGGACGCTTGATGAATACGTTCACCGATGCCGTTGTCAGTTCCGGATCGGTAGCAACCGATACCAGCGTTCCCTCGTGCGGAGGAATCAGGATCGTAGGACGCGCAACATATTTCTCACCAGAGGAAGGGGGCGAGGAAAAGTTCTGGCGAAGAAGCGACTCAACCTTCTCAGGATCCATATCTCCCACAGCAACGATGGAGATATTCAGGGGGTTGTACCATGTGCGGTAGAAGCGACGAAGATTCTCCTGTGGTGCATGCAAAAGCACATTTGTATCGCCGATGACGTCGCGTTTGGCATACATGGAGTTACCATACATCACCTGGCGATGCTTCTCCATCACCCGCTCGTCGGCACCACGGCGCAGACGCCATTCCTCGGTGACAACGCCGCGCTCGTCGTTGATGTCCTTGTCATCGTAATTCACATAACCGGCCCAGTCCCGCAGCACATGAATGGCCTTGACGATGTTGCCGGGCTTGTCGAGGGGAACCGTGAGCAGATAGACCGTTTCGTCCTGATTTGTGTAGGCGTTTAGGTCCGCCCCAAAGCGCACACCCATCGACTCAAGGAAGTTCACGAGGTCCTGCTTCGGAAACGCATTCGTACCATTGAATGCCATGTGCTCGCAGAAGTGGGCAAGACCATTCTGATCATCATCCTCCAACACGGCGCCGGCATTCACCACCAGCGTCAGCTCCATACGGTTGGCCGGACGTGTGTTCTTCAGGATGTAGTAGGGAATTCCAGATTCAAGCTTCCCAGTGCGAACATTCGGATTAAATCGAATCTTGTCTCGGTCCGAAAACGAACCCTGTGCCGAAGCAACAGCAACCGCACAGATAAATAGCAGCAAGCGAACAAGGGCGGAATTCATTGACCTAGCTCCGGATACGTTGGGTTTTGCACATTCATTGAACGGTTGAACAGCGAAACTACTGCGACTGCCAACACTGGCAATCATTCACTTTCCTAGAACTTCACCCGAATAAATCGTGTTGTCGCCGTAGGTTTGCAACGCATTCTTCATCACGCACATCCCCTATTCCTATGTCAGTAGACTCAAGCGGCCCATCATTTGACCTGAGCGAGGACCACCAAGCCCTTCGGATGCACATCCGCTCGTTTGTCGAGGAAGAGATCAAGCCTGTTGCCATTGAATTCGACGAGTCCCAGGAGTTTCCTCACGAGATCTTCCGCAAGCTGGGTGACCTCGGATATCTTGGCATCGTCATCCCCACTGAATACGGTGGTTCGGGTATGGGATACATGGAGTATGCCATCGTTGTCGAAGAAGTCGCCCGAGGATGTCCTGCCATTGCCCTTGGTGTAGCGGCCCACAATGGCCTCTGCACAAGCCACATCTTCCGCTTCGGCTCAGAGGAGCTTCGTCAGAAGTACATCCCACGTCTTGCCAAGGGCGAGACGATGGGGGCATGGGGCTTAACAGAACCGTCAGCCGGGTCTGATGCCGGCGGAACGAAGACGGTGGCCGTTCGTGATGGCGAGGACTACATCATCAATGGCGCAAAGAATTTTATCACGCACGGTAATGTGGGCGATATCTGTGTTGTGATGGCCGTAACCGACAAGGATGCCGGCAAGCGTGGCATCTCGGCCTTTGCCGTCGATAAGTCGATGACGGGCTTTTACGGATCCAAGAAGGAAAATAAGCTCGGTATGCGTTGCTCGGACACCGCTGGTCTGACCTTTGACAACGTCCGCGTGCCGGCATCGCATCTCATTGGCAAGGAAGGCGAGGGATTCGTTCAGGCACTTCAGATTCTTGATGGTGGACGCATCTCGATTGCCGCGCTGAGCGTTGGTCTTGCACAGGGGGCTCTCGAGGCCGCCCTTACCTACGCAAACGAGCGGCAGCAGTTCGGCAAGAAACTCGCCGACATGCAGGCAATCCAGTTCAAGCTTGCTAACATGTCGATGGAAGTCGAAGCGGCACGGCTACTCACCTACAAGGCAGCATGGATGCGCGACCAGGGGATGAACTTCAGCGTTGCCGCTTCTCAGGCAAAGCTCTTCGCCTCCGAAGTTGCTGTCCGCACCGCCGAAGATGCCATCCAGATCCACGGCGGCTATGGCTACGTTAAGGAGTACCCGGTAGAAAAGTACTGGCGCGACTCGAAGCTGCTAACCATCGGCGAAGGCACGAGCGAGATCCAGAAGATGGTCATCACACGGAATCTGCTCGCGGAGCTGTGAGATTACTGATGACTGATTACTGATTACTGATGACTGATGACTGATTACTGATGACTGATGACTGATTACTGATGACTGATTACTGATTACTGATTACTGATTACTGTCATTCCCGCTGAAACCCAGAGCTGAAACCCGGAGCGAAGCGAAGGGGCAGCGAAGGGGAAAGCGGGAATCCACAGCGGGAATCATCGTCGTGTGGTTGTGTTCAACGGCAGGGGGCGTCCGTCAGCATCCCCAAGACGCACTCCAAGCAATCTGGCAAGCGTCGGCGCTATGTCCACAGGTGCGCATTTTATGTCTGATGTGAGGGGCGCTATGCCAGCCCCGTACCACATCATCGGAACCCAGCGGTCATAGTCATAGGGCGTGCCGTGGGTGGCAACATTTCCGCCAATGATCCAGTAGGGCTTGGGGTACATCACCACCTCGCCCGTGCGGCCGGCAAAGGTGCTTCGTGCAATGTAGTTCCATGTTGCGGTATCTATCGCCGCAGGCCGCCGTTTCTGTGTGACGTCGTCAGACGAAAGAGCGATACCAATTCCGGGATGTGAAGCCACCGCTCTTGTCGTTGTCTCGATCACACGTGCGCGGTCTGCCTTGCCAATCGCATTCCAGTTGAGATAGATCGACGGCTCGTAGATCTCTCGCACATACGAGGAGTTGGGTGCAAGCGGACCCAGCATTGTTGAGAGGGCAGAGTCGATACGAACTTGTATCTCTACTTCGCGGATGCGGCCGGCATCGATAGTGGTCCGCTGCTGCTCGGCCTGACGGCGAATGACCTCTGGTATCGGGGCAACGCCATGGTCACTGGTAACAACCAGAACATAGTTGTTCTTACCGACTCGACGATTGAGATGTTCGAGAAGATCCTTGATCTCCCTATCTGCACGGGCGTACACGTCCAGCACTTCCCAACTGTCCGGACCGAACACATGACCGATGTAATCGGTGGTAGAGACTCCCACACAGAGCACATCCGGAGACTTGTCACGACCGAGATTCTCCCGATCAACAACCTCTGTTACCACGTCAAAGAGCATCTCCATCGAGAAGGGGCTGATCAGCACGCTAGCCATGAACTTCGGATGCGACGGATCTAGGATGCGATGCGGAAACGCACTGTTCCCGCCGGGGAAAGCCCCCTCCTCAGCTACGGAATCCATTGGCACAACGGGAAGCCCACTCGGAAGCGGCAAGGGGCTCCAAACCGCCCCGATATAGCGATCGACGTTGACCGTGGCATTTATCGACGATAGCCACGACGGCTGCGGATAGGCCGCGCTTGAGGTCCACCGACGCGCATTGGCATCATACCACACACACGTTGTTGCAGAAGGACCAGCCATAAGAATCGCAGCGCGGTCCTTCAGCCCAACTCCCACAACCTTTGACCTTGGCGATATCTTCCGGAGCACATCGCCAAGGGTTGGCACCAGCATGTTTCGTGCACCAAAAACTCCCGCTGAGTCCTGGGCACAATACCCGCATTTGCCGGAAGCGAGGTCGCAGAAATCATTCCCGACGATGCCCGTGCGGGCCGGATAGCAGCCCGTTAAGAGCGTTGCGTGGCCCGGGCCAGTGATGTTATTTGCGTGTTCGTACCGGCATGCCGTGAACACCGCACCATTCGCCATGAGCGTGCGGAACCCGCCTTTCGTTGGGTACACGGGAGCAAAACGCTGAGGATAGTCTCCCCGGAATTGATCGAAGGAGACAACGACAACAAGCTTTGGAGGCGACTGAGCAGACGACGGCTGGACGGTCGTAAGAAGTGCCGCCAAAAGTAGGCTCTTCCGGACCAGCCGGATCAGAGCTGGCCCATGGCGCGCATCATGTTGGCCACGTCGTAGGCCTGACGCTGGTTGTACTCCGACGTCAGCTTGCGATAGTTGATCAGATCGACGATGATGCCGATGAAGCACAATCCCCCCGTGAACAAATACAGCAGACCCATACCGATCTGGCCGAGCACGAACCGCTGAATGCCAGCAATGCCGAGGAAGCCGACAAGCGTCAAGAGGAGGATCATCACCGGCTCTTTACGACGCGTGCGGTAGATCGATGCAAACATACCGGCTTGCTGATCGGTCATCGACTCCATGAGCATGTGAAGATACATTAACTCGTCGCTCTCGGCGTCGGGGATGAGCTGAAGGACGTTGGCCATGGTGGTGGTATCCTATGAGGGTAGTTGGGAAAGTCGAAATGGTGTGCGCAAAAGGTGGACCACTCGCCCGATCAGAAGTACCGTTGCCGGCACCCCAAGAGGATGAGCATCCACGGAGGCAGCCAAATGCCCCCGAAAAAGCTGACCGATAGAGGCTCCGAGTCCACAGCCAATGCAGCCGTCGAAGCCCAGAAGCGTTGGGACACAGAACGTGGCATGACCCTGCAGTGAGGGGGCAAACAGTGCCAGAACCAGCAGTCCGGATATCCAGATCGCCGCTTCCAGAGGCATTTTCCGCAAGATGCTCAAGTATCGAATCACGCGACTTTTGACAGGAAGAAACCGCCCGGGGTTTCATGATTTCCAGAGGATGTTCCTGTGGAAATCGGTGTAACTCTTTGAATTCTGTAGCCAAGAGGCGTATATTGCGGGCCCTTTTTTGGGGAACAACCCACTCGACATCGATCAACGGGCACAAACATCATGTACGCAGTCGTCGAAATCTCCGGTCAGCAATACGCTGTCTCTCCTCAACAAACAATCATCGTTCCTCTGATGGTGGATAAGAACGTTGGTGACGCTGTTGAGTTCTCAAATATCCTTCTGGCAAGCGACAACGGCAAGGTTTCCGTGGGAACACCGTACGTCAAGGGCAGTGTGAAGGCAACAGTAGTTGGCCACGGCAAGGGCGACAAGGTTCTCGTGTTCCACAAGAAGCGCCGCAAGGGTTATCAGAAGCTCAACGGCCACCGTCAGAAGTTCACCAGCATCACGATCAACGACATCAATATCTAAGCGAGTACGACAATGGCACACAAAAAAGGTGGTGGAAGTACCAAGAACGGTCGGGATTCCAATGCCCAGCGTCTTGGTGTGAAGAAGTTCGGCGGCGAGCACGTTCTTGCCGGCAACATCATCATCCGCCAGAATGGAACAAATGTTCACCCCGGCAACAATGTCGGTGTTGGCAAGGACTACACGATCTTTTCGCTTGTCGATGGCGTCGTGAAGTTCGAGCGCAAGGACAAGACGCGCCTCAAGGTTTCGGTATATCCTGAAGCCAACTGAGACCGCGACGTATTCTGTTGACGAAATATCTAAACGCCTCCATGTGGGGCGTTTTTTGTACCGGAACAATAATCTCAATCCCCCATCTCATCCAGGATCAACACCGTCATGAAGTCACCAGTACGCGTTGCCGTCACCGGCGCAGCAGGCCAGATCGGCTATAGTCTACTTTTCCGCATTGCCAGCGGCGACATGCTGGGTAAGGATCAACCAGTGATCCTGCAGCTTCTTGAACTTACGCCGGCCTTACAGGCACTGCGCGGCGTAGTGATGGAGCTGGAAGACTGTGCGTTTCCACTTCTTCACGGCATCGTTCAGTCGGACGATCCAATGGTGGCCTTCAAGGATGCGGACTATGCCCTGTTGGTTGGCGCACGTCCTCGCTCGAAAGGCATGGAGCGCAAGGATCTTCTTGAGGCCAACGCGCAAATCTTCACAGTGCAGGGTAAGGCACTCAATGCCGTTGCAAATCGCAACATCAAGGTTGTGGTCGTTGGTAACCCAGCGAATACAAACGCCCTTATCACCGCAAAGAGTGCTCCGGACCTCAACCCACGCAACATCACGGCGCTGATGCGCCTTGATCACAACCGTGCACTTGCACAGATCGCTGCCAAGACGGGAATTCACACGTCGCAACTCAGTAAGATGACGGTATGGGGCAACCACTCGGTAACGCAATATCCCGACGTATCCAATCTGACGGCGAACGGTTCGCTTGTGTGGCCAACGATCAACGACCAGGCATGGCTGGAAGAAACATTCATCCCAACGGTTGCCAAGCGCGGCGCTGCTATCATCGAAGCACGGGGCTTTTCATCAGCCGCTTCTGCAGCCAACGCAGCCATTGAGCATATTCGTGACTGGGAACTTGGAACTCCGGACGGCAGCTGGACAACGATGGGCATCCCTGCTGACGGTTCGTATGGCATTGATGCCGACGTTGTCTACGGCTTCCCGGTAACATGCTCGGGCGGTGAGTACACGATCGTCCAGGGTCTCGAGGTAAGTGACTTCTCGCGCTCACGCATGCAGGCAACACTCGACGAATTGCTCGAAGAACGCGGCGGTGTTCAGCATCTCTGGTAAGCGCTGAACGCACAACGAAAATCACGACGATGATCAGGCAAGGGGCGAGCAACAACTCGCCCCTTTTTCATTGCATCGGAATCTCCACAACAGCACTCGTGGACATCGACGTGATGCGACCGCCGGTAAGCGTGTAACACAGCTCAAGCACGCCTGGGTTATGCCCAACGAGGATGACGGTTCCATCAACAGTGCCAAGCTCCGCAACAATCGACGTCAGCGTGCGGAGGCTCGCCTCATAGATCCGCTCGTCCATGATGATCCGCTTCGGATCCCATCCATACGCCTGCGCAATGATCTCCGCCGTCGTGGCCGTACGCCGCGCCGGAGAGGCAAGTATCCTGCTCACCTCGGGGTGACGTGAGAGGATGTCGCGGGCTGCATCGCGGGCATCGTTAGCCCCCTGCCAAGTAAGGGGCCTGTCGAAGTCGTTAGTGTGAAGATGGGCCGACTCGGCCTTGGCATGCCGGACGATAATGAGTGTGTCCATGACGGCGCGCTACTGCGTTCGTACGGTGTAGAAAAGAACAATGGTAACAACAGCAGCACCAACGTAGATCAGCGGCTCGAGAACGTCATTCCACAGCGATGAAGGGGCTTCGGGCAGGACCGCATGGGTGCCGGTATGCTGGGTGGTCTGTGTTGCCAGTGCTTCGGGTCGGCCAAGAACTGTGCGAACAGACTTGGCCTCCAATGGCAACCGACGCTGACGATACGTGGTTTCGAGTTTCACTACCACTTCGCGCTCAACGCTGTCAGGATTCGGGCCCGGCTGGTAGCGCGTGGAAACATCCATGATCACCACATCGAGGTCGGCCCGCGCTGCGCTGCCAACAGCAACGGGAATACCCCGTTCTTCCATGCGTCGTGCAACGATCGACCTGATCCACTGGGCATCAGGATGATCGTGAACAAACACTTCCATGGCAGACCCAGCCGTGACACCAGATCGTGTCACTACCGTATCGACGAGTTCGCGCACCGCAGTCTCGACAACGTCCACGGTATATCTCAACGTCTGGGTACTGTCCGTCTGTGCCAGCATTTCGGTGGCATTCATAACGACCAGCGCGATCAGTAATCGCATCACGATGCCGATCCGTGATGATTATGTCGAAGGGCCAACACCATGTTCACAAGTTCATCCTCGCTATCCGTCAGTGATGGTCGTATGCGAAGGGGCCTGCGGCGCCCCTTGATATGCAGCCGTATCACCGGTGTCCGTGGTCGCACCCGAACACGACGATCCTTGCCAATGATGATCCGCTCGATATCATCTGTGGTGAAGGTGCGGTCTCGGAACCGATTGACAAACGTGATAAAGTCCGGCCCCACCGTGATGGCACGATCGCTGATGATCTCCGCAACAAGTGCCGTTACTGCCAGGGCAACGAAGGCACCAAGGACCACAACGATCGGATCTCGCAGCATCACAACAACGAGTCCCTGCTGAAGCTGACTAGCATACAGCGCCTTTACGATAACGTACACGATCAGCGTCACCGCATACACAGCGATCGATTGCCAGTAAAAGTCCAGCTGCACACGAAACGTTTTGGGTGCTGTCTTCTGACGTCCATTGGAACTCATACGGTGGCCCCCTTCCAGGAACTTGTGCTGATGATCAACTTGGCCGCATCACGCGCAGCATTGGGACGGCCCAGTTCCTTCATCTGCTGTGCCATACGTCTGCGGTGGTCGTGGTCGTTCATGAGCACCTCGATGGTGCGCAGCAGCTGATCACGCATGTGATCGTTCTCCACCATGATCGCTGCACCGTGGCGCGCAACAACCTGGGCGTTGTGCTTCTGCTCGTTTGTGGAGGCTGACGGAAGTGGTATCAGCACGGCCGGCTTTGCAACGATGCCGAGTTCGGCGATGGTTGTTGCACCACTGCGCGACACCACAAGATCGGCCGCTGCGAAGGCAGCACCCATATCGTCGATGAACTCAACAACGCGTATGTTATCGGGCACCGGCTTCTGCACCGCATGCCCCTTGCCTGTTTGCCAGATCATCTGCCACGAACTGGCGCCGATGGCTTCCAGCGAATTCTCAATGACGGTATTAAGTGCGCGAGCGCCGAGGCTGCCGCCGAAGACCAGAACAGTTTCACGGTTCGGGTCGAGGCCCCACCAGATGCGGGCGTCATGCGCCGTGGTGGACGTATCGATCTGCGTCCGCACGGGATTTCCCAGCACGTGCAGCTTGGGCTGTACCGCTGCGGGATAGAATGTGCGACTCTCTTCAAAGGCCAGCACAACGGCTGCGGCTCTGTCCACAAGACGGGCGTTGCTCTTGCCCGGATTCAGATTGGATTCAAGAACGATCAGTGGCACGCCTTCCAATGCTGCCGCCACGCCAGCAGGATAGCTGATGTACGCGCCTGTGCAAATGACGGCATGGGGCTTGTGGCGCCGGATTGCGCGGCGCGCAACGAGGATGGACCGAAGAATCTTCAGCGGAAGCGTAAGCGTTGAGAGGGAAAGTCCCTTGAAGCCTTCAATCGGCATTCCTTCGAAGTCATACCCGAGTGACGGTATCAGTCGCGTTTCCATTCGGTCTCGACTGCCAAGAAACAGCGGCACACAGTTCCCATTCGTCAGCTCCATGAGCTGTTCAACAACGGCAACCGCCGGGAAGATATGTCCACCGGTTCCGCCGCATGCTACCACCACGCGCATCGCATCGCTCATTGATGGTACCTCAGCTGTGCAACGAGTCGTGATTCATGGCCGGCAAAATAGGCCCTCTTCCGTAAATTCAGCCCACGTACGTATCGACACGGGGGAAACAATGCGGCATTTCATAGCGGCGGTGATTTTGATCGGTGGCATCAGCACCCTGCATGCCCAGCAGACCAACGTCAAGCAGTACATTCAGCAGGTTGCTGCCGGGTGGACGACTGATGCCAAGAAGGCACTTCCCGATCTCTTGATCGACGGGCCCGATGATCCAGCGGTTCTCTTTCTGCACGCGTCACTGATTGATGATCCGAAAAAGGCAAGCCCCCTGCTCGAACGGATCGTTGAGGCATTTCCAAAGTCCGAGTGGGCCGATGACGCAATGGCACGCCTGGTGATTGTTGCTGCAACCAAGAACGATGCTGACAAGGCGCGCAAGACTTTTGCCACAATGCGCGACCAGTACTCGCAGAGCGACTTGCTTCCCGTGGTGTATGAGGTGATGCGTTCAACCGTTGGCGCCCCGGCACCTTCGGAAAAGGTCGTTGCACCTCAGCCGGTAAAGAATGCCGAGCCCGTGCTGAAAAACGTCACAAAGAGTTACACTCTTGCCGTTATGACCACGGCTGATAAATCCGAAGCTGACAAGTTTGTCGCAAAGCTGAAGAAGAAGGGTCTCAAGGCCTCCGTCACCCCAACAACTATCCGTGGTCAGTCCAAGTACTTCGTCCGCGTTGGTGAATACGAAACCGAAAGCGAAGCACTCAAGGAACTCGTTCTTGTGCGCGCAGCTTGCGACTGCAAGCCCGTGGTGACGAAGAAGTAATCCCTGGCATTGTCATGACTCTCCGTCGGATAAGCCCCCTGCTGATGATCCTGATGATCATCGGCAGCATGCAGAGTTCGGCACAAAGTGCTGACGTAAACTCCGAGCGCGTATCGATTGATGCGCAGATCCTTCGGTCGCTCGACGGGCGCGCATCGCTCATGGAATCCTCGGTGTTTCCGCAAAGCATGGCTGACCTTACATCGCTTGCGTCTGACACGCTTGATGCCTTTGCACGATACGTCGGCAGCTATTACGGGGGCATCCTGCTCGATTCGCCACGCACAGGAGAGCTGCTCACGGGCCAGACAAGTAACGGTCGATGGAGGGGGCTCACCTTCTCGGACGACGTTGCCCGTTTCCAAGCAGACGCGTCGCTTATGATGCGGCTTGGCTTTACCACGAACGATCAGAACACCAAGCCGTTCCTGCTGGCACGTCCGGCACTGCGATTCATGGGCTCCATGGCATCGGGCTTTGGATACTTTCTTGATCTCTCGAACGGACGTCGGTTCATTGGCGGCGCACGGCGCATCGCACGAACGGATCCGACGCTGGCACGGACCACCAAGTTCGTTGGTGAAGACACATCGTTCTTCGACCGCTACGTTGGATACGTTCAGTACCAAACATCATGGATGCGCCTTCGGTATGGTCGCGAGGCAATGCAATGGGGCGCAAGCCCGATCGACAACTTCGTACACTCGCTCGAAGCGCCGTTGCTTGACGGACTCCTGCTCGACATCCCCTACAAGAGCGTGCGCTTCACGATGACGCACTCCGGTGCAAACGGAACCGACACCACCGGCAATGCTGTCTCCGGCAAGTACATCGCAACACATCGTGTGGCTTTCGAGCCCACCAACTGGCTGAACATCGCCGTCAATGACATGGTCGTGTATTGGGGAAGGGGGCTCGACTTTGCCTACCTCAATCCTCTAGCGTTTTTCGTCAGCGCCGGCCTCTCCACCACGGAGCGCAACCTCAACGACAATTCCATGATCAGCTTTGATGTTGCCCTTCGCCCCCTTCCAGGAATGCGGACCTATGCGTCAATTCTGATAGACGACATCGGACTTGGCACACTTGGCGACACGTCACGTCGGGGCAATAACAACAAGTTTGCCTATCAGCTTGGAGTGTCGCAGGCCTTTGGTACGCCCGGCGCATCATCCCGCTCAATGCTGACCATGGAGTATGCCCGAATCGATCCATTTACGTTCTCCCATCGCAGCATCAACGCCTCCTACACAACGTTCGGGGCACCCATCGGATACGACATGCAGCCCAACTCCGATAGGCTCGCCGTTCAGGCCAGACACTGGTTCACACCACGAACCTCGCTTCGCGTTGACCTAGACTACACACGTCACGGCGAGAACATTCTCGATGCCAACGGCAACATCGTTACCGCCGAAGACCCAGACTGGCCAGGCTCCGGTGCTCGTGTAGCAATCGGTAATGTAGGGGGCGACATCCTTCGCGGAGACGGCGACTTCATCGTCGGCAACCGCTTCCTGCGCGGCAACCTCAGCCATCAACGCCGCGCGCGCCTCTGGTTCTCCGCCGAATGGATGCCAAACATCTTTACGGATGTCCGCATAGGATACACCAACCGCAATGGCGGCAATAACCCGGAGTCTTTTCTGTTCGGATCGTTTGAAGTGCGGATAGGGTATTGAGGAGGGATTGCGGATGACTGATGACTGAGCACGGGGTTGCGATCGTCATTCTCGCGAAAACAGGAATCTAAGCGTTGGAATGATTGACTTTATTCGTCGTTTTGTAGCCCAGCTACCCCATCATCGTGCGATCAGCACCTATGACATCTAATGTCATACTCATAATTTTGTTTGCAAAAGCCAACATTAGCGCGTAAAATCTACCTCGTCAATCAGTGTATGGTACGATTATCGTGGAGTTTATAATGCCCCACCCCTCCCTCCTCCCCCTCCC